>JAPLOC010000701.1 GCA_026692825.1 Planctomycetota bacterium
CTGCCGATAGGCCGCTTCCGATTCTTCGTACCGTCCCAGTTGGTCTTGCAGCAGATTGCCCAAGCCGTGCCAGGGCAACGCGTACTTCGGATCGAGCGCGATCGCCTGCCGATAGGCCGCTTCCGATTCTTCGTACCGTCCCAGTTGGTCTTGCAGCAGATTGCCCAAGTTGTTCCATGGTGCCGCGTCCTTCGGATTGAGCGCGATCGCCTGCCGATACGCCTGTTCGGCCAGTTCGTGCAATCGTCGGTTATTGCAATCGATCGCCCAAAAAAACCATTTCGATGCACTTCCCCCGTTGACTTGATTTCCCGGTTTGGTGGCCTTGACCAACCGTTCGCCCGCCGAATGCGGTAATTGATTGAACAAGCCTGCGGGCCACTCATTCCAAATCAAACGCAGAACTGCGGGAACCTCCACTGCGGCCTGTTCGATCGTGCGGGTCCAGTCTTCCACGTCGTCCACACTGCGAATCTGCCCACTCCGCAGTCGCCGTTCCAGCCAATCGACTGCTTCCGCCCCAAATCGTTCGACGTCGCTCGCATGTTGTGCCTTGCACGCCTCGCGCAGCACCTCTCGCTCGACAGCCGTCAACTCCCCCTTCGCCGCCAGCTTCGGCAACTCCCGCCCGAATACCAGCCCCCGATTCCCCAACAACTGCGCCGCGAACTCCAACCCCTCGGTTTCGGAATCCGCTCCCGCCAGCGTCGCCAGCTTGTTTTTTAGCTCAACGTACGCCAACGTCTCGGCTGGCAGATCCGCTAATCCCAAAACTTCCTCCATCCGCCGCCGCGCATCCCGCGCCTCAATTTGCAGCGCCGTCAACTCCACCTGTCGGTGCACGTCTCCCCGCAAGGACAAATCCCCCACCGAGTCGGCCACCGACAGCGCCATCAGCAGATGGTCGGACTGCGGATGCATCTGATAGCGCAATTCCCGGGCGAAACGTTCTCGATCCCCGAGCTCGAAAAACGCCTCCAGGAATCGGGTCAGAAACTCCACCCCCCGCCGCCGCCGCCGCGAGGCGAGCCGCATCAGGTACCAGACGTTGAAGAACCGCTCCCCAATCTGCCAACCCTGAACCGTCTCGCGCGACAGGCTCACCGGTTCAATAAACCCCAGCTTCTGCAGCCGATCGAGTTGAGGCTGCACCTGGTTCAGTGCCAGACTGGTTTCGTCGGCCACCTGGCGGGCGGTGCAGGGATCCCAATGCTCGGCGATCGCCCCCGCCACCACCTGCATCTGCGGAGGAAACTCATCGAACCGCGCCTTGTAAAGGGGGGTTGCCATGTCAAGCACCCCCTCGAGGTCGGCGTAGACGTTGCTCGACAACCCTTCGAGATACAAATGCAGCAATAACACCACCGCCCGTGGATTCCCCCCGGTCAACAGATGCAGCGTCTGCACGCGGGCCGACTGGTGGGCCACTTGTCGGGCCACGTCTTCGCGCCCCTCCGCCTGCGCCAGCTCGCGCAGCAGGTTCCGCATGTCGTCGGCTGTCAGAGGAGCCAGGTAATGCGTCTTGAACTGATCGTAAAATGCCGCGCTGTAGTCTTGCGTCTGCAGCACGGGGGCTGGCGCCGCCGCGACCACAATCGGCCCCCCCGGCCGCATCAGTACCTCGCGCAGCGCATGTTGCTGCAGGTCGCTCAACCGCTCGAACACCAACTGCACGTTGTCGATCAGCAGCACCAGTCGCTGGTCGCCCGCCAGACGCAACAGCTCCTCCAGCACGTCGGTCGCCAGCTCGCTGTCGTTGTCGCGGGTCGACCGACGCGCCGGGGCCTCGAAGCGACGGACC
>JAPLOC010000702.1 GCA_026692825.1 Planctomycetota bacterium
CACAGCGTGGTACATCGGATTTCGTCGTCGATGGCCAGAGGCTGTGGCGGATTTCGTTGCGGGTGGAATGTCCCCCGGGGCGGACACTGTCGCAGGTTTACGATGAACTGTGCGATCAGATGAAAGACGAGCCGGTGCAATTGACCGGACTGGCCCCGCTGATCGAGCAGGCCCAGCACGAGATGCTGGACGGCTTCTGGAAGAGTTTCGCCTCGGCGTTCGTGGTGATCGGCCTGGTGATGGCGATCGCGTTGCGGTCGATCCGGATCACACTGGTGGCGATGATCCCGAATATCGTTCCCATGGGGATCATTTTCGGACTCCTCGGCTGGTACCAGTTCCCAGTCGACATCGGCATGATGATGACCGGCAGCATCGCCCTGGGGATCTCAATCGACGGGACGTTCCATCTGCTGGTCCGTTACCGCGAGCAGTTGCGAACTGGAATGAGTAACGTCGAGTCGGTGCGGGTCGCCCTGGTGGCGACTGGCGGGCCGATTTTTGAATCGATTGTCGTCTCAAGCATTGGGATGCTGGCTCTCACATTGAGCAGCTTTGCTCCGACGTTTCGGTTTGGGTTGCTGATGGCGGTGTTGCTGATGGCGACCCTGGCCGGCGACCTGTTGCTGCTCCCCGCTTTGTTGTGCTTTGGCCGGTCGGAAGGCCAGGCACGACCGGAGGTCAAGCCTCCGGTCTTTGTCGAACGATCACGGAGGACGGCCGGAACCCAACACGCCGCTGACAAAGTCGCGTGACGGGTGGCATCCGGAAAAGAGCTTCCGGGGGAACCTCACCGGGCGGTGGAATTGTGACTGCCGCCCCGGCCCCCTAAAATGATTGGTTCGGCCCGTACCAATTCCCGCGAACGTCGCGGCGACCTTTGGACGGACCCCGCGGCGCGCGTTCTGTCGCCGCGGTCATCCCCAGACCGAGTTGATTCCCGTTACCGACCAATCTCCATCGCGCTGTCTCACAGCGTTTGGTCGCCGGGATTTCATTTCGGTTGTTTCTGGATTGCATCATGAAGGACTACGTGCTGATCACGGGAGCCACCGGGCTCTTGGGCCGCTATTTGCTGCGCGATCTGACTTTGGCCGACGCGCGGCTGGCGG
The DNA here is from genome assembly GCA_026692825.1 of Planctomycetota bacterium. Lineage (GTDB taxonomy): Bacteria > Planctomycetota > Planctomycetia > Planctomycetales > Planctomycetaceae > UBA10511. Next base: position 1,113 of record JAPLOC010000702.1, read on the forward strand.
TTCTGGTGCGACCGTCGCGCAAAGCGACGGCCGTTCACCGCGTCGAAAACGTGATGTGCCACTGGGATCGCGAACTGGGACGATCGCTCCCCCGTCCGGTCGTGTTGGAGGGGGAAATCACCGAACCCGACTTGGGACTCGACGCGCGGGGTACTCGTTGGGTGGCCGAGAATTGCGGCCGATTGCTGCACAACGCCGCCAGCCTGACGTTTCAAAGTACCAGCCCTCAGGGAGAGCCTTGGCGCTCGAATATCGAGGGGACGAAGCACGTCCTGGAATTGTGCCGCAACGCGGGCATTCGCCAGTTCCATCAGGTTTCGACCGCGTATGTTTGCGGATTGCGGCAGGGGCTGATTCTGGAATCGGACGTCGACGTTGGGCAGACGCTGTCCAATGACTACGAGAAGAGCAAGCTCGCATCGGAAAAAATGGTGCGGGGAGCGACGTTTCTCGATCAGGTGACGGTGTACCGTCCGGCGATCATCATTGGCGACTCGGTGACCGGTCATACCACCACCTTCCACGGTTTCTACGCGCCGCTGGCTGCGGTTTCCGCTATTTCGCAGGCGGCGGAACGCGATGCCACCGGCATGATGCACGAGTCGGCGCGGTTTCCACTGTCTGGTTTTGAAACCAAGAACCTGGTGCCGGTCGATTGGGTGTCGGCGGTCATGTCGCACGTGCTGATGAACCCCGAGTTGCACGGAAAGACGTATCACCTGACGCCGAAACACCCGGTGACGGCACGGTTGCTGGCGGACATCATCGAAGAGACGATCGGACTCTACAGCGTGCAGCTCGAAGGGGGCGGACGCAAACTGGTGGGGCTGACCGAGTACGAAGAACTGTTCGCCGAGCTGATTCAGGTGTACGCCACCTATTGGAAAGACGACCCGGTGTTCGACACCACGAACACCCGGAAGGCGGCGCCGCATCTGCCGTGCCCGCACGTCAATCGGCGGATGCTGCAGATGATGGCCCGGCAGGCGATATCGATCAATTTCACATCGCCGCGCGATCGCCCGGTCGCGCCGCGGTTCGATACCGCGAAATGGCTGGAGTCACTCTGTGAGGCGGAACACGATGCGCACCGCGCCACGAGTGGGAAAATCGCGCTGCGGGTTCTGGGCCATGGTGGCGGTGACTGGACATTGACACTTTCAAACGGAAAACCAATCTCGGCGGCGATGGGACTTTCGGAGCGAGGTGTTCCGACGATTGAGTGCGACGTCGAGACGCTGTCCAACATCATCGAGGGAACCGGGACAATCGCGGCCGAGGTTGAGAACGGCACCATCCGGATCCTGGGGGCGCTTCCACCGGCGTCAGGTGCAGCGATCCTGGAGACGCTGGTGGAGTTATCGCAGGTTTCGGAGCCAGCGTAGTCGGTGCCATGTTGCGACGACGCCTTTTTGTCGCGACGACGCTCCTGCGGCGTCGCGCCCGACGGCGCAGCCGGCGGCGAGGTCGGATCAACGTGACCCGGTGTTTGACTTCAGCGTCGTGCGAGCAGTTGTTTTCGATACGTCGTTACAATCTGTCTCCACTCGACTCTGCCGAAGACGTCCAGACCGCGGCGTCGTAGGAACGCCGTC
>JAPLOC010000703.1 GCA_026692825.1 Planctomycetota bacterium
GCTTGGAGGCTAAGTTGGGTGCCACGGCTAGCAAACGCAGCGAGTGGGACGAGAAGCCGAACTGCGGAATGTGGTTGTGCAGCGATGAGAGTGCGTACGACGGACGGAAAGAATTCGACAGGATGAAGAGGATGAAAGGGATGAACAGGATGGAGTTGCTCGCCATTCCTGCTCTCTGGAAAAGTGGCTGAGATCGCAAAACTTCCAATCCCCACGATCGACATTCGCCTCGGCAATCCTGTCCATCCTCTTCATCCCTTTCATCCTGTCTAGAATTCAACGGACCGCGAGCGCAGTGAGTCGGCAGTGCGAGTATCAACGGGCATAGTTGTTGGAGTTCGGGCGATCCTAGCCCCGGAGCGGGTCGTTGAAAAAAATCGGTATTGAGCTTGGACGGGTTCTTGAAGACTCAATAGCGGCTTTCAATAGCCGACGCGGTTTCCTCTCGGTTATGCTGTGCCCAACCGTTTTCCTCTCTCCGCCGCCCGTATTCCGCCACCACCGATGACCGAACCACCAATCGGAATTCCCCCAAACCCCGGGAACGCGGACGAGCCCGGCCAGACCGATCACGTGCGAGTGGATTTCGGCGATGAACGAGCCCAGCCCGCAACCAACCAACTATCCCCCGATCTCCCCGAGCGGATTGGTCGCTACCTGGTCGAACGACTAATCGGCGAAGGAAGTTTCGGGAAGGTGTATTTGGCGTATGACGCGGAGTTGGACCGGCGGGTCGCCGTTAAGGTGCCGCACGCCCGTCGGATCAAGCGTCCGGAAGATGCGGTGGCCTATCTTGCCGAAGCGCGGGCGGTCGCGGGGCTCGATACCCCGCACGTGGTTCCCGTGTATGATGCTGGCAGTACCGATCAGTTTCCCTGCTTCGTCGTGTCGAAGTTCATTGACGGAGTCACGCTGGAAGACCGGCTCAAGCGGGGGCGCCCCGACACATTTGAGTCGACCGAACTGACCGCGACCCTTGCCAATGCGCTGCATCACGTCCACAAACAGGGCTATGTGCATCGCGATGTGAAACCAGCCAACATTCTGCTTGATGCCGCCGGTCAGCCGCATCTTTTGGATTTCGGCATGGCACTGCGCGAACAAGACGTCTCGGCCGACTTGGCCTACGTCGGATCGCCCGCCTACATGAGTCCTGAGCAGGCACGGGGGGAAGGGCACCGAGTCGACGGACGCAGCGACATCTTCAGTTTGGGAATCGTCTTCTATGAACTGCTCACTGGTCGCCGGCCGTTTCGGGGAGAATCCCGCCGCGACGTTATGAAAATGATCGTCACCGTCGACCCCAAGCCGCCCCGCCAGATCGACGAACAGATTCCCAAAGAGCTGGAGCGGATCTGTCTCAAGGCGCTCGCCAAGCTCGGCACCGAGCGGTACACCACCGCGTTCGATCTGGCCGAAGATCTGCGGCAGTTTCTGCTACAAATTCCTGCGGTCCGGATGCCGCGTTCGGTCGCCAGCGAGTCTGCCGACCTTGGCCAGTCGGCCGGGGGCATACCTCGAACACCGTTCGCCACCACCGACGCCTTCCCCTCTCCGCCGCCGAGCGACACGCTCGCTGCGGGGAACACGCCGACGGGTTCGCTTGGATCAGACAATCTGACCGTCAAAATTGTGCCGAAAGGGCTGCGGTCGTTTGACGAACACGACGCCGACTTCTTTCTCGAACTGCTTCCCGGTCCGCGCGATCGCCACGGACTCCCCGACACGCTGCGGTTCTGGAAGACGCGGATCGAAGAAACGGACGCCGACAAGACTTTTTCGGTCGGGCTGATTTACGGTCCCTCGGGTTGTGGGAAGTCGTCGCTGGTGAAGGCCGGATTGTTGCCCCGGCTTTCAGACCAGGTGATCGCGGTCTACGTGGAATCGACCGGCGACGAGACGGAGAATCGGTTGCTGCACGGACTGCGGCGGCGCTGTCCGGCGATTCCCGACAACCTGCCGCTGAAAGAGACACTCGCTTTATTGCGCCGGGGAACGGGGTTACTCGCGGGGAAAAAGGTACTCATTGTCCTCGACCAATTCGAGCAGTGGCTGCATGCGAAACGGGAAGAGGAACATACCGAACTGGTCGACTCACTGCGGCAGTGTGA
>JAPLOC010000704.1 GCA_026692825.1 Planctomycetota bacterium
CAACCATCTCCACCGCGCTCTGCGTTCTCTCGTTCACCACATCGCAAATGCCAATCACCTCCACGTCATTTCTGCCGAGCAACGCGCTCAAGTGATAGCGCCCCATGGTTCCCACACCGATAAAGCCCAGTGTCAACCGCTCATTCGCTGACACGGCGCGGGCCGAACGGGTGAGTAGCGCGGGAATCGCGGTGACGGCCGCAGCCGATTGCAGAAACGAACGACGGGTCAACATGGGCGAGCCTTGGGAAGAGATCGGAGGTGAAGGGGCCGGGGGGAATTCCAGGGGACTCTCTTGCGGACTCTCTTGCGGACAGATTGGGTCACCGAGCACAGCGAGTGGGTATCGCGTGCGAGCGGGGAAAACTGCGGCATCCGTAACGACTCAGCTCAGCAGCCAGCGGGGACGCTGAGCCTTGAAATCCCGGAAACCGATCATACCCCGCCGTCTTCTGCAGCGCAAGGTTCGGCGTCAGGGCCACGCGATTCTTCGACGCGGGCGATGTACTGCTCGCCGTTCTTGCACACCGTGACTTGGACGAAATCCTTACCGGCGCACTGAAGCGGGATGGCTGGCGGAAGCTGTTCCAACTGACGAAGCAATTCGCCCACCGTCCGCACAGGAGGCAAGTTCTGAATGGAGTACTCGCCTCCCGGCGTCGGCAGGGGAACCACATCGCAAGTGTCAATCGGTTGCGGCCCGTCCCAATTCACTTTGAATGACCCGTAGCCGTGGAAATCCTGCAGCGACCCGTCCTCCAGGTTGCGGTACTGGATGTGGCGATAATTCTGGAGCATCAACGCGTTCGGAAGGTTGATCAGATACCGACGGATTTGTTCGCTGTCCTTCAGCTCGCGAAGAATGGGCACGGCGTCGGCCGGGAGCGGACGGCGGGTCGGTGGATCGCCGAAGTCCTCGTCGTACCCGCCGATCACCTCGAGGAAGCGTTCCTGGCTGTCTGTCGTTTGATCGTCCATCAACAATGTCCTACTTCGCCGAACGACACCCTTCACCTGCCGGGGCTGCTGGTGAAACATGGTGTCGCGAAAAACAGTAATGCGGCCCCGGTCAGGTGGAAGGGCTAATTCGCTGTTACTTCTCTTCCCAAAGCGAATCGTCGTCGGCCCATTCCATCAGCAACGCCGCTCGCGATTCGAGTAAAGGGCTCAGTTCCTTGTGAACACTCGGATCGCCGATTCGCGTGTTCTCGATTTCGCGACCGTCCTTCCATGCCTGGACCACTTCAAGCCAGTTTCTGGCAAAGACGTGCATCGCCTTTCTTGGATGCTGGGGCGGTTCCACATCGGCTGCCGAAATGTAATCTGTTGGCAAATCGCCGCAGATCACCCACCAGCCGATCCATTCGGGGTGAGCGACGCTTTCGATAGCCCAGATCGACGCAAAAGGGGCTACATGCCATGCCGGCCATTCGCCAATTCGACCGTGCTCAACCTTTTGAGAACGAAGGTAGCTGGCAACAATCTTGCGTTGCTCGTCGCACCACCGTTCCTCGACGTCAGGATCATCGTAATCAGGTTTGGGCATCGCACGTAGGATTCTTGAGGACCGGTGAAGTATCAGTTGGCAAGCGGCGAACGACCAAAGTACCCGGACGGCGGTCACCGGCGTGGACTACAGAAAACGCGCTAACTGCTGCTCTGGTTGACCGCCTTGGTGGGCGACCGATTTTCAGGACGGCTTGAATTTCAGGGACGGTATGTATTGCTGTTGAAGTGCTTCGAATTCTTGACTTGTGTAGGACAACGGAGTGACCTTTAATTCCTCGGCAACCAGTTGCATTACTCTCTTCTTGGACTCATCGACACCAAAACCTACGCTGTAGTGTGCCTGCTCAGTCGGTTGCCATTCCGCCGATGAATACGCCTTTAATGTCAGGTCTCGCTGGTAGACCAACTGCGCCATTGCGAAATAGCCCCGAAGCAGACCGAACCGGAGAAAACTGATGAGTGAACTGCCAACAATTGCGTTGGCGTCTCGTGGCTCACCGAAGTTTGCCGGGACAGTCATGACGACCGGAGATTCTTCTGTGACCGCACCGTTGACTTGGACCAGACTGAAGTGTACGCCGTCTCCACCTGTGCCGCCGAACGACAATGAGTTTTCTGGCGAACACCAATAGCCGCCATTTCTTCGCTTCGAAGACAAAAGTAACCCGAGCTGTCCCATGCCACGTTCGTACTCTGCCGGAAACTTGGACTCAATAAGATCGCCGATTTCATGAAGGCGGCGAAGCAAAGCGATCGGCAAGTCGATTGGCTCTGGCATTTCAGCGATTTCATCGGATGAGTTCGAAGATTCTAGCGGCGTCCGATCGCAGCCGAATATCGGGGCGAGCGACGCAACCGCGATCGCCTTCATCGCGACTCGACGTGTGTTGACCGGGTGCTGCTTCATTGTGTCGCCGAAGAGGTATCCGACTGCGAAGTGCGGTAGATTCTTGCCACACTTCGGCGGAGTAGTGTGGGCAAGTCAGTGCCGATACGTCAAGCCCCGAAAGGGGTTTGTCGCTGCCCGATAGAAATGTCCCCGGGTTGTGCCCGATAGAAATGTCCTCACTCTAAATCACGTGTTCCGCCTCGCTGAGCGAAGGTGAGCGTAGCGAACCGTAGCGAACCGTAGCGAAGCGAGGCGGAACACGTCGCCCATTCACCGTTTTCTCCAGGGATGGTTCGGACTCGGTTTCTTCGGACCTTTCGGTTCCGGTTCTTTGGCATTG
>JAPLOC010000705.1 GCA_026692825.1 Planctomycetota bacterium
CAGTTTGTCGACATCCTGAAAGTAGTGCCGAATTCCATCCAGCAATGCTTCAACCGGAGACGCCCCACCGGCCAACAACACACGTTGCTTGTGAAACAGGCAATGCACGACCCGCGACGCGGGTTCACCAGACAGCGGGCAGAATGGAGGCAACCGATCCCCGCGCGAGCGGTCAATGACAATCAAGTCCCCTTCCCGCCAGACGATGTCTGAATTCCCGGGCTGCTCAATGGAACGGTCGCTTGACGAATCTAATCCAGTCATGGTCATGGGGAAGGTGTGGGGCCGTTGGACTCCAGGCGGTCTGAGAGGCGGTATTATACTGCGACTCGAACCTGAGAGCGAAATCGCAAACCATGTTTGTGGCCCGGATTTGCGGCCGAAAAACTGTCCAAATCCAAACCGTTTTGTTGCTTGTTTCGCGGACGGTCGGCACGGCGAGTGCCGAAGTGCAAAGTGGGGGCCAGCGGCGGGTGACGCCAGGTTTTTAAGGGATAGCCAATGCGTTCCATGAGTTCATGAGTTCATGACCGTCCTCCGCACTTCGCGGGAGGATGAAGTAACGGCCGGTGCAAGCTCCCACACTCCAAACGCGTACGCTTGCGATCACGGAATCCCCCGAATTGTTGCGGCCGACGCCGCAACGTTCCGCAGCAAATCGATGGCGTTTCTCCAGCAGCCGACACTCACCGAGCCGGTTCTGACTCCTCGACCCCCACGCGAATTCGCTCCAGAACCTCTGCGTCCGTCGGGTACTCCGACAACAACACCGAACGCATCGACAGGGGGACGCCATCCATGCGGTAGATCGTTCCCCCCGTGGAGAGTCCGCACGGGGCTGTCGTGATGCGGACCGTTGGCGTGAACGGCAGAGATGTCCCCGGGTTTTCGATCGCGATCGTCGGGATCTCGCGCAGTGTCTGTTGCGACTCCGTTCGCATCAGCTCGTACGTCTCACTCCCCACCAGCAGGCACGCGTCCACTTCATGACGCGCCAAGAGATCGTCGGCGGTGAATTCGCCGGGATTGTACCGGGGATAGCCGCGTCCCAGATCGACACCAAACGGATAGCCCGTCTGCCAGCACAAAACATTGTCGGCCCCCGTCACGTCGCCATAGATCCGCATCCGCCGAGCGAAAAACCGGGTGTGCGCGTTGAGTTCTGCGACCAGTTTCAACAACAGATGCACCGTATGCTGACCGGGCATCGGATTGCCAAAATCCCGGTCGCGCACCATCCCGGTCAGTCCCAGTCCGAAGAACACGACGCCATAACGGCAGGACTTCATCCGCCCTGCCAAATCGCTCAACAACTCGAGGTCCGCTCCTGGCGAAACGACCGGCGGCTGCGAAGAGGGCGTGACATCCTCACCGCTCGCGACGGTTTCACGCCGTGAACCTGGCTTTCCATCATTTGCCACAGACCGACCGGACAGATCCGGCCAGCCGCGTACGAGCGCCAGCAACGTGGTCAGCGCTTCAAAGTCCCGCCCCGATTCAATGGGAATCACGAAATCGGGTTGGGATCCCGACCGATCGAGTCGCCACTGTTCGACTTCACCACGCGTGCCAATCATCACTACCGTCCGGTCGGCGCGTCCCCCGGGAACGTGACGCCCCCGTGGAAACGCCGCATACCGCTCGGCGTGCCGGGGATGCGTCTCTGCGGGATTGCAGCCCCAATAGATCACCAGGTCGGCACGGTTCCGAACTTCTCCCAGCGTGCAGGTCGATTCCCCCATTTCCTGAATCGCCATGATCGACGGACCATGACACTGCGACGCGGTCGTGTCGATCGTCGCTCGCAAATCGGCCGCCAGCCGCACCGCGACCTTCTGCCCCGCGGTATTGCTCCGCGACAATCCGTAAATGAGCGGACCATCCGACCGCGACAGAATGTCCGCCGCCTTGAGGACCGCCTCGTCCAGCGAGACCGCCCGCCCCTCGATTTGCGCGATGGGTGTATCGGTGACGGACTGAGCGGCGAACCATTCCTCCGCAATCGGACAGGAATTCTCAATTCCCGTGACGCGATTCTCAACGACTGTGATCGCCAGATCGTCACACACGCACCCGCACGCCGTGCAGGGAACATGACGCGTTGTCTGTGGCGCAGCGGTCATCACACCTCCGGTTCCACCCGCACCACAATGTGCTTAAACGCCGGCGTTTTTGATTCCGGGTCGACACCGCGCGGAATCAGCACATTCGACTCGGGACAGTACATCATCGCATTACCGGGACGCACCTCGAACGGACGA
>JAPLOC010000706.1 GCA_026692825.1 Planctomycetota bacterium
CACAACCCCCCGGCCGCCCCGCGACCGGATCCCCCCCTTAGGAAGGGGGGGCAGGGGGGGTCGCTCAGTTAGCGCACTGGACTCTCAATCGCAATCAGTTCGGTTTGAATCGCCTCGCATGTTGACGGAATTGGAAGTGAAGCCAAGTTCGCTGACAATGCGACCCCCCCCGGCCCCCCCTTGCTAAGGGGGGGAGGGTCGCTGCGCGACCTCGCAAGGAGGGAGCCAAAGTTTGATTCCATCCCACTCATTTTACGGCAACCACTCCTGCCCTCCTGTCTGACGCTCTAATTTGACACCACCACGTCCCCTGCCCTATCGTCACGCACGGAGGGCCGGCGCTCCTGGCTGGTGATCGCCCTGTGGCTTTCGCCTTGCCGGGGTAACCCCGGCGAACCTGTTGGACCCTGATCACGCCGACGCGCGACCGATCCTGCGCCCTGCGCAGAGCTGGTCGCGCCCCACGAGAGTCCGCGGAGCGTCGAGCCCCTCTTCCAATCCCCTGGCGCGGTCGAGTGCCGGTGCCCCATGCATCCGCGTTTCCAAGCACTGCTCCGCGACCACCTGCTGGGTGGAGTTTGGGATCGCCCCGCGATCACAGAACGGGTCGCCGACCTGTGCGAACTCCCCGCGACCGGACGCGCGGTTCAAGGATTCGTCGAGGCGCTGCTCCAGTTGGGAACCGCCCCCCCCTCGCCAACGCAATCCACACTCGACGAATTCCTCGCGACCCGATCCCGACCGATCTCGCAACTCCTCCAGGCGCTCCGGCGGCGGCGTCTCCGGACACAGACCCGGCAGTTGCTGGAAGCGGGTGAGTTATGGGTGGCCCCATCGGCGCCCCTGATGCGGCCGGTGCCGGAGATTCCGTACACCGACCTCCTCCCCCCGCTGACCACGCCCCGGGAACTCGCCGACTGGCTGGCTGTGTCACCAAAACAGCTTGACTGGCTCGCCGACGTCGCGGGGAGAGAACGTCTGCGTTGCGACACCCGGTTTCGACGCTACCGGTATCGCTGGATCGACAAAGGTCGCGGCCGACGTCGGCTGATCGAACACCCCAAGCCACTTCTCAAAGCGATCCAGCGACGCATCCTCACGGAGATTCTCAACCCGATTCCCCCTCACCCGTCGGCTCACGCCTTTCGAATGGATCATTCCCCGGTCACCTGTGCCGAGGGACACGTCGGACAGCGGGTCGTGCTGTCGATCGATCTGCGGGACTTCTTTCCTTCGATCACCGTGGAACGAATTCAAGCCACCTTTCGCTGGATCGGATATCCCGAAGCGGTCGCCCGTCTGCTGGCGGGACTCTGCACGAATGCGACCCCTTCGGCCGTGGTGAAGTCCGCTTATCCTGTCGAGACGTGGAGGTCGGTCTGGTTGCGGTTCGGACGTCGGCATTTGCCGCAAGGCGCGCCGACATCTCCAGCGCTCGCCAATCTGTGCGCCTATCGACTCGACTGCCGGCTGCTGGGGCTGGCACGAAAGTCGGGTGCGTTCTACACGCGCTACGCCGACGATTTGATCTTTTCAGGCGACGCATCGTTCGAACGGCGACTCGGCCGATTTCGCATTTTCGTGGGAGCCATCACACTCGCTGAAGGCTTCTCGATTCAACATCGCAAGACCCGGATCCAACGATCGGGGAAGCGTCAGTCGGTGCTGGGGGTTGTCGTCAATCAGCGGCCGAATGTCGACCGGCGCGATTTCGATACTTTGAAGGCGATTCTGTTCAACTGCGCGCGGACCGGTCCGGAAGAGCAGAACAAAGAACAGCACCCCAACTTCCGCCAGCATCTCGCCGGTCGAATCGCCTGGGTGAAGGGAATCCATCCCGCGCGGGGCGAACGGCTACAGAAGCTCTTTGACCGGATCGTTTGGACCTCTCAATCTGACGCCGCCGAAAACGAGACGCCAGCCGGGTAGGACGGGTCTCTGACCTGCGTTTTACGCACAGCTCAAGAGACGAGTCCATCGCGAGGAGGTCCCATCCGGGTACTCGAAGAGTCCGAAGTGACGTACGGACGAAAAAGGGGAGACAGGATGAAAGGGATGAAGAGGATGAACAGGATGAGCGAAGCGACGGAAGGAAGCGGAAACCAGCAACCGCTTCCAGACGGACGCGGCTCTGACAGAACGTCTCAACATCGGCCGCGCGTGGGTGAAAACCCACGCTACGGGGGCGACGTGGAATGGCGCGGGTCGCGGCGAAGAGGCGAAGCCCCGACGGGGGAGACGGCTCGCTTGTGAGGTTGCGCCAGCCCGGAGTGCGTCGTGCGACGGAGTACGCACAGTGGGCCGCGCACTCGGAGAGTGGGGGCTACATTGCGTCTTTCTCCGAAAGACTGCCCCTGGTGTGCCACCACCGTTGAAACAACGTACTGGGGGGAACCACTGACCCTCACGCGAAGCCGTCTCAATCAGTCGTTGTACCCGGCGTCTGCCCGTCAAGAAAACTCCGCACGATCTTCGCCACGCGGTGGGGATGCGTCAGCGCGGGAATCAGTCCGGTGTTGTGCATTTCCTCACGGTGAACGTTCGGTAAGGCCGCCGCCAACGAGTCGCCCGCCGCTCGCAGCGCTGCTCCCTGCCCTTCGGTCCCCACCAGCAGCACCGGCTGAGAAATCGTGGGAAGCAATGGTCGCAGGTCGGCCTGACCCACAACCGACGCCAGCCGCGCGAGTCCCTTCACCGGAACCTGTCCCGTCAGATCACACAGAAAGTCGTAACGCGTCTCATCAAATGGCGGAAACCATCGGCGGTGATTCTGCCGAAGAATCGATCGCCGCCCGAGCAACGACCTGGCTCGAAACGGCCAGACTTTGCCCAGCCTGACCAGCAGCCGCTCGGTCGGGGAGAGTTCCCTCTGCGCGTAACCGCCCATCCAAGTCAGATTGAGAAACTGGCTGGGACGTTGTGCCATCGCGCCCAGTGCGACCATGCCCCCGAACCCCGTTGCGATCAGTCGGTTGGACTGCCCCGGCCAGTGGTCGACGATCGTGAGAAGATCCTCGACCAGAAGATCCAACGTGACCTTCGCGCTGTTGGGTGTCCGGATCCCGCGCCAGTCGAACAGCACACACCGGTACTGGTCGCGCAGTAACCACGCGAGCAGAAACCACACCTCCCGGGGTTCCGACAGCGTGTTCAGAAACACGAGCGGCGGTCCGTCGCCCAACGACATTCCCGAAAGAGTGGTTCCCGGCCGTTCGACCGTCCAATGGTTCGACTGTTGTTGGACCTCGCGCAATACTTCCTGCCATTGCAAGGGAGGCGGGCACGAGGCTTCCGCCGGCGCTGTCGGTGCCACTGTCTCGGAGTTGGTCTCGATCGCGGTGGAGGGCGCGTCGTGGTCGTTCATTCGTCTTCGAGTTTCTGATCAGCGGCGCAGATGAGGTCGTAGGCGTCGAGAGACGTTTCCGCGGCACGCAAGTCGTCGACAAACCCTTCCACCTGCAACAACCGACCGAGTCGCGCCAGCACCGCCAAATGAGTTCGCGAATCTCGGCACAACACCAGAAAGAACATGTCGGTCAGAGAACGCTTCGCACCGCCGAACGGGATGCCCGAGAGCGTTCGGCCAAACGCGATGATCGAACTGCCCAGCGCCTGCGGGAGGGGATTCCGCGGGTGGGGGATCGCGATGCCGAAATCAAATGCGGTCGACATGGCGTTTTCGCGTTCGATGCACGCTTCGAGGACGGCGGCCGGCTCCCAGATCTGCCAGGTCCGCCCCGCCACTTCGATCAGCGATTCCAACACCGAGCGTTTGGTGCGGGCCTCGAGCGGGACGCAGACGGTCTCGGGTGCCAGAAGCGTCGTCACCGGCGATTCGGTGGTGGGGGAGAGGGCTCGTTGTGCCGACTCGACCCCCGCGAGTTCCTCGGGAGAATACTCCCGCATTTCCTGTTCGAGCCAATGCCGAATTTCGGCCGGGTGGAATCGCCAGGTTCCATCGATTCGATGACCGGGGATGCGACCGCGCTGGACGAGCTTCTCGACCTCGCGCCGGTCACGGCCGAGCTGGACGGCGAGTTCTTCCAAAGAAATGAAATCGTGAGGCACGGACCGATCCGATACGAACAGCGGAAGAATGCGGACAATCCACCGATCGTAGGGATCAAGCGACTCCGCGCGGGACAATACTGTAACGCGCGAAGGGACAATCGCACCATGCCGACCCGCGAAACCGGGCCGGGCCGGCATGATTCGGAACTACGACAACTGAGCCGTCGTCCGTTCGGAAGCCTGCAGCCAGGAGGTGAGTCGCGCCCGGCAGTTGCGCAGCAACACACCGTAATGTGAAGGAGCGATCTGATTGTGGGGAAGCTGCAATTCGTACTGACCGCGATAACCGGCCGCCTCGAGCCGACGCACCACCTCGCGCAGACTGAGCGTGGCGCGTCCCTGCGCGCCGGGGTCGATTTCCGAACGCGGAAACTCCCGAATGATTGCCAGGCCCATATGATCGACCAGTTGATCGATCCGCGCGAGCGCCGCGGGCTCGCGGGCCAGTACCTTGAGATCGACCGCCAGACCGACGCGCGAGTGGTTGCACTGCGCGACCAGATCCAGTGCGGCACTGGTCGACTCAAGACACGACCAGCGCATCGCTTGCGCCCCTCCCAGAACCTGCAACAAGACCGCGACACCGCGCTGCCGGGCGTGGTCTCCCAGTTTGGGGAGTTCCTCTGTGAGCAGTTTCTTGAGATGTGGTTTCGCATGTCCCGCTCGCGGCCCGGTCACCGCCAGCAGATACGGAGATCCCAACTCGGCCGTCCAATCGAGCGCTACGCAAGCGTCCCACATCGACTCCCGCAACGTCACGCTGCGTTCGCCGGTGAATCCACCCGCCCAAGAGACGCTGGAGACCGCGATCCCCTGATCGCGCAGCAGTTCGGCGGTGCGCTCTTCGCCGAACTCCTCCATTTTGCGACGCCAGACCCCCATCGACTGCATGCTGGCCGACTCGAAACCCTGCGCGGCATCGGGCATCTCCCAGCGGTAGGTCGTGGCGAGGTGTGCGGAGACCCGGGCGGCGGGAGACAGATTGGCTTGAACCGCCGCTCGAACTGTGCGGCGGAAATTGGCTGATGAACTCAGGGGAGGTACTCCCAAAAAAAGATGGATTGAAACGGAAATGCAATCGCCCAACGGCGCGCACCATCCACGCGGAATTCACGCTCGCTTCGTCCCCGCGCCCCAGCCAGAAGCGCGGAAACTGTCGATCCGTGAGCTATCCGCGAGCGTTCAGCTTGATCGTCGGATCGTCGGACACGTTGACCCAAACGTGTACGTGCGGGAATCCACGATAATGCCAGACGAACGACGGTCCTTCGAGACGCCATACGTCCCATTCGCCGTCGTCCCCCAAGTCAATCGAACTTCCATCACTGGCCTTCCGATAGTACGAGAGCCGACAGGCGTCGAGCCCTCCTTGCGCTTCCACCAGTTTCAGCGCTTCCGTCTGGTCGGCCGCACGGTACGGCTCCAGCAATGTGCGAAGAACCTCGCGGGCATGGTCTTTCTGGTCCGCCGACAGTTCCGCGATCGGCAATCCGGGAATCTCCCCCTTCCCTCGGAACCCGACGTCACTCTCATGCGGCGTCAGCTCGACCAAAGATTTCTCGCGCTGTTTCCCATCCAGCATCTGAAACAGCTTGTTCGCCTTCTTCGCCTGATGCCAGAAGACATTCCCCGGGTGCCCAACCATCTCGTTGAATCCCGAAGCGGCGTGCCCGTAGAAAAT
>JAPLOC010000707.1 GCA_026692825.1 Planctomycetota bacterium
ACGCTCCTGGCGGCGATCGTCCAGGCCGTCCTCGCCGGCCTCGGCTTTTGGGTGGCGGGGCTGGAAAACGTCTTCCTCCATCGTGCTGACGCGTGCTGATGGCTCGCGGCCCGCACTGCATCGCAAGGGTGCCACGTCAGACTTCTTCGTGACAGAGCGCATGATCCCGCAGGTGACGGCGAAGACCGAAAACGGCTTCATGAAACGAACGGGGTCCGACATCGGCATTGTTCCCAGACGAAAGGCTTGAATCGCACGGCCACACCCAACGGCATGGCCGACACTGCCTGCTGGAATTGTTATCGGGATTCAACGATCCAGAATGTTTGCCGATCGCGACATTCCGGCCCTCGAATTCACGGTAGAAACCACAAGGGCAACCGATTCAGAAAAGTCTATCCAGGCTACCCAAGCCCTCGGGGGCGATGCGGCCCGTTTCCGCCCCGACCGTTAAACCGCATATTGTGAGATGCATCCCTCCCCGATGCGGCTGCGGACAGTCAGTTCGCAGGGCGGCTGTTGAGGAACTCGGAATTTCGCAGATTGCGGGAACCAATACGTAGCCGCCAACAAAACCACGGGAAGGGACAAAGTCCGAAGCGACGGGAGGGGTCGTAGACGAGATGGACGTACGGCGCGATGTTGGCGTTTCAGCGAAATGTGTTTGGGAGGTCGCGCGACAGCGAATGTGACCCTTGCCGGGGTCAGTCGCCTTGGCGGGCTGAAACCCCAGGTCTCGATCGCAGCGCGATCGTGACCTGGGGCTAATCGATTTGAGCCCTGCCGGGGTCGTGTTCTATCACGGGTGGCGCGGAGGCAGCGTTCGCCTTGCCTGACCTCACGCGGCTCGCGCGCGGGATGTTGTCTGAAACTCCGACGCCGCCGTTTCGATCTGTGTGGCGGTCACCTGCGTCGACTCGTCCGCGAAGCCCAAGAGCAGCGCCAGGTCGCACAGCCGGTTGATTCGCCGGGGTGTTCCTGCCGAAAGTACGTGGAGCGATTTCAGGGCGTCGTCCGTAAACAACGGCCGCTCTCCTCCCGCCCCTTCCAGCCGGCGCTGGACATAGCCCGCGACCTCTTCCGTGGTGAATGGCCGCAACACACTCTGCGTCGCGACACGGTCGGCCAGCGGCGCGACCCGCGCGATCTGGGCTGCCAGCTCGGGCTGGCCCAGAAACAGCAGTGTCAATGGCGACGTTCCCATCGGCTGGATGTTCAGCAGCAAACGCAACGAATGAAATACCGCGACACTGTCGATTAAATGTGCTTCGTCCACCACAACCACCGGCGCGACGTCCTGGCGGGCGAGATATTCCACCTGGCGCTCGATTTCGCGGACCGTCCGGTCGAGTCCCACTCGCGGCGTCTCCACCGATAACGGGTCGGCCCCCAGCTCGACCGCCAGATAGGCCAAGAGTTCCTGAGCGTTCAGTTGTGGAAACCGCAGTGTGATGAATCGATGCTGCGTGGAGTCCAGCCCGGCGGCCAGCACCCGGACGAGATATGTTTTACCTAGACCAGTATCCCCCAGCAGAACCGCCGCCCCTTTGCGTTGTTCGATGGTGTATCGCAGCCTGAGCAGTGCCTCTTCCTGCGCATCGCCAGCGAAATAGCCCCGCAGGTCATTGTCGTTATCGAAGGGATTGCCGCGCAATCCCCAATAGGCCTGATGCATCGCGGTCACTTTCAACAAGGCACCGCGGGGGCGAGTGTTTCAATCACTCCCACCACCGGAATGCCGGTGGCCAATCGAAGTTGTTCAAACTGGGGATCGATGGTCGAATCGTCGTAACGCCGAATCTCGGCGATCCCATCCAGCACCCCGGGGCGCAACCAGGTCGAGCGATCGAGTTCCTCCCAGGATCCCCCGTCAATCAGCACCAGCAGCGGACCACCGACCGGAATCAGCGTATCGGTTCCGTCCCGCGCCGCGCCGTTCGCTTGCCCTAATCGGGCGAGCGAGGCCATCCAGAGTCGGCCGGGAACGAGTGTCACAACCGCAGGAGAGTTCTCGTCGCCCGGAGTGGCAGTCTCACTCGACAGGTCGCGTTGCTCGGGGCTCGTGCGGGGCTCGTCTGCTGTCGCGTCGACTAGCAGCACCGCCGCTTCGGTCGTTTCCAAAATCGACCGCGCCAGCGCCAGCAGCGTCGCGGTCCGACCAACCCCGCGCCCCGGACCGGTGATCAGCACCCGCTGCCCACCCGAAGCGAGTTGCCAGTCGC
>JAPLOC010000708.1 GCA_026692825.1 Planctomycetota bacterium
ATGTGACCTGCCGGGAAATGGGCGGGGTGGTCCGCTGGTGGGGAGAGGTCGGCCCGCCGACCGGAATTCGCCTCACGCTCGACGTCCGGGACAGCCTGCTCCATTTGCGAAACGAAAATTCCGCCGTCTGCACACTGCTGAGCGAGCGCTATACCAGCGCTTGGCTGAAGCGGCTGAAAGTCAGCGGTGAGGGGTCGCTGATTCCGCCAGAGACGGTTCTGGTCGCGTGGCAATCCGACCAGTCGGACGAGACGCAGGTGATTGATTCTCCCGAGCTGGATGTCGAAGGGCTGCTGGCAATCCCGTTTCAATTTCGCGGCCCGCTGAGTGACGATCCCCGGTCGGCGGAGGTCGCAAACGTCGCAGGCCCCAGGCGATCGAAATCTCCCCCAGGCTACACGCCCAAGGCGAGCGGGGAGCGTTAGCTCCCTGTCCGAACGAATCAACAGGACTACAGCCTCCCGCTGCGGAAGATGCCAAAAATCAGCCAGATCCCCAGCAGGCTCGACAGAATGAATGCCGCCGCGCCGATCCACCAGGAGGCGGGTCCGGAAGTTCGCAACACCAGTGCCGACGCCACAATCAGGGCCGACATCACCATGCCGGTCACCAGCCGATTGCTTCAGCGGTCGAGTTCTGTGATCAGATGATCGAGATGGCGATGCTCCAACTGGATCCGGAGATCATCCTGGCTGAGCTTTTGTAGCGTCTTGCCGATATGCGCGGGAAGATCGTGCAGCACGCCGAACATCGCTTGCGCATCCCCCAGGACTTTCGTCGCGACCCGTTTGGGGTTGTAGCGGTCTCGAACCAGTTTCTCCGCGAATGGTTTCAGGTGCTGCGCCAGGTTGAATTCCGGATCGAGTTCGCGTCCCACTCCTTCCAAGGTCACGATCGCGCGAATCAACAGCATCAAGTCGGCGGGATAACGGATGCCGTGGCCCGCGAGGACGGAAACGAAATCGGTCAGCAGATTGCCGACGTGGATCCGCTCCAGCGGCATTCCATAGTAGGACTCGGTGAAATCACGCACGTCGGCGATCAGCAATGCCCGGTCGATGGGGCGGAACGGTTTGCCAATCACCATGATCTGTGTCACGCACAATTTCGGATCCCCCTGCGCCACCGCGATCAGCAGATCGACGATCTGTTCCCGCTTCTCCTCTTCAAGTCGTCCCACCATTCCAAAGTCGATCAGCCCGACCACCCCCCCCGACAGGATCTTCATATTGCCGGGATGCGGGTCTCCGTGAAACAGGCCGAATTCGAACGCCATCTTCATAAAGATGCGCGCGCCATTGGCGGCTATCTCGGCCGGCTCGTAACCCGCAGACACCAACCCGGCACAATCGTTGATCTTCAACCCTTCGAAGAAATCCATCGTGAGGACCGATTCCCCCGTCTGGTCCCAATAGACTTTGGGCAACGCCAGCGTGGCGTCGTTGCGAAACAGTCGGCGGAATTCATCAATCGTCCGGCCTTCCCGCGCGAAGTTCAATTCGCGTCGGATCGATCGCGAGAACTGATTGACCAGACCGACCGGGTCAAACGCCTCGGCTTCAGGAACATGCGTCTCGATCAACTGCGCCAATTCCTGCATCAGCGACAGATCGCGTTCGACATCGCGGACCGCGTTCGGTCGGCGGATCTTGACGGCGACCACCGTTCCATCTTGCCGCACCGCGCGATGCACCTGCCCCAGGGAGCCCGCGGCGATTGGTGTGCGGTCAAACTCTGCGAACAGTCTTCCGACCGGGGCTCCGAGTTCCGCCTGCAGGATCTGCACCGCTTGCATCGCGGGAAACGGCGGAACATGGTCCTGGAGTTTTTCGAGTTCGTCGATCACCCGACTGGGAACCAAGTCGGGGCGGGTGCTGATCACCTGGCCAAACTTGATGAACGTCGGACCGAGTTCTTCAAGAACCAGCCGCATTCGCTCGGGCAGTGTCAGCGGGGGGGCGGGATCGGGACGTCGTAAAACGACCCGGCGCCACCAGAGCAGGTATTGCATCAGGCGGAGGCGATAGACGAGGTCGCCAAAACCGTGGTTGAGCAATACGGAAACGATTTCGCGCGTCCGCCCGAGGTTGCGAAAGAATCGGATCGGTGACAAAGCCATACGCGGTGAGCCGGCGGAGTCGAGGGAGTGCGTGGAGAGTTTTTCTTCACGCGGCAGAAAACCGGATGATACCCCAGGGAACCGGCGGACGGCAGGCCGCCTCGTTCAGCGGGTCACCAACTACGCCTACACGTACAACGCCAATGGTCCGGTCACCCGCGTCGACAACCAGGGAGCGCCCAAAGTACCGCGCGTGGTGCTGACAACCCGCCACGTTGAAAGATACGCCACCGAGAGAGAGTCGCACATGCAGTAAGCGGTCGTCGATAACCGCTTACTGCGTGCGCGGTTCCTGACCCAAAATCGACGTGTTCCTGGGGGGGAGTCGAAAGTGAAATGAAGGCGATTCGTAACGATCGGCTCGGAAGGGAGTCAACTCTGCCGGCTGCGAGGTATTGTGAGGAAGAACGAAAGGCGGGATCGAGATCCCGCACTCCATGGAGTGCGGGGCCTTGTCCCCGCCTTTCCTTCATCCTCCCTCGACACCCGGCAAACACACCAACCTCCCGGCCTGCTTCGTTTGATGGACTGGTAGACCCCGCGGGTTTCGCTGAATCGGCGCAAGTCGTTTCCCTGA
This sequence comes from Planctomycetota bacterium, assembly GCA_026692825.1. Classification (GTDB taxonomy): domain Bacteria; phylum Planctomycetota; class Planctomycetia; order Planctomycetales; family Planctomycetaceae; genus UBA10511. The sequence continues at coordinate 2,697 of JAPLOC010000708.1, forward strand.
AACGATCAACGCGAGAAACCTGACGCCGCCGACCGGGGGGCGCCAATTCTCCACACGATTCGTGTCACACCGGATCGTTTAGGAGTCTGGTGGTTTACGCATCAACGTCGGTCGACCCGCCCCGCCCCTGAACTGACATCCCCCTGTCAGCATGCGGATGACCATGATGCGGCCCACGTTCCTCCGGCCCGGACGCGTTACGGCCGAGGAAGCAGCCTTGATTTGACAAGCTCTCCTCCCAGAAACGGCTCACCATGCGATTGGCATCCTGGCTTTCGTCCTTTGCGCAACGCCTTCGTCGCGGAACCCCCCAGTCGATTCGTCAGAATCGCAAACCCGCAATCCGGGGGATCATGCCTTGCCAGGTGCTGGAAGTTCGAGTCCTGCTCTCCTCTCCGACCGCGAGCAATCTGGATGCCGTCGAAACCTACACGGAGGATACATCGCTCAACCTGACCGATATCGAGGTGAGCGATGACGATTCGACCGACGTCACCGTGACTCTGTCGCTTTCCGACATCAATGCCGGTGACCTGAGTACCGGCACATCAGGCGCGGTGACTTCCACGTTCTCGTCGGGTGTCTGGACCGCCTCGGGAGCGATTTCCGACGTCAATTCGCTGCTGGCCGACCTGACATTCGTGCCGGCGGAGAACTACAACCTCAACTTCACCATCGATACCAGTGTCACCGACGGCGATTCGGCACCCGTCACCGGA
>JAPLOC010000709.1 GCA_026692825.1 Planctomycetota bacterium
CGCCGTCCGCCACATGTCGCGACGATGTCCTTTTTGTCGCGACTCCGCTCCTGCGGCGTCGCGCCCGACGGCGCAGCCAGCGGCTGGGTCGGTAAGCGTGGCCCGTCATTTGACTTCATCCGAGTGCGAGCAGTTGTTTCCGATGTGGCGTTTCAATCTGTCTCCACTGAACTCTGCCGAAGACGTCGAGACCGCGGCGTCGTAGGAACGCCGTCCGCCACTATCACGCGCGCTGTCGTCGACCCGGAAAAATCGACTTCCGTGTGACCAGCAGAATTCCCCAGGCGACTCCCGCCGCGGCTGCGAGCAGCCAACCGCTGAGCGGATCCCCCCGGAGCAGCCAGCCAAACAAAATTCCAAACAACGGCGTCGAGGCGCTGAAGACTGCGATCTGTGACGCGGAGTACTGTTTTAACTGCAACGCCTGAATGGCGAAGCAGAGTCCCCCCACCAGAATTCCCTGGTACAGTAACCCGATGATCGCGGGGGTCGTAAAGCCTCCCACCCGGGTCGATTCAAACGAAAAACTGTACGCCAGAAACAACAACGTTCCAAACACATCGTGCCAGTAGATCAGCTTTCCCGGTTCGACCGTGCGGACCGCGTGCTTGGTATAGACGATCTTGATCCCCAGAATCAGCCCACTGCACAGGAGTACCAAGTCGCCGTACAGCGTCACTTCGTCCCGAGCGGTGACTCCTCCCGGTCCGGGTGACGAAATGTTCGATTGGTCCCACCCAGAACAAAAACGTGTTGATGAAGAGTGAGCCGTGCGACGAGTTGCTGGTCGCCACACCGATATTGAACGTGACAATCTGCACGAACAACATCGCGGACGCAATCAGAATCGGCTTCCATTGCCCTTTTTGAATCCGCAGTCCGACCCCTTCGAAACGCACCCACGCCAGCATGAACAGGGCGGCGAGTCCAAAGCGAATGGCCGCGACCATGACGGGAGGGAGCGTGTCGGTCGTGAAGCGGATCGCGGTCGGAGTCCCTCCCCACAGGGCCGACGTCAGTAACGCCAGCGCGGCGGTCGAACCGCTCACCGACTCGGGGATTTTCGGGATTGCCCCGGAAGACTCAGTGGCAGGCGGAATGTCGCTCTCGTTGGAATCCGACGGGGGCGCGTCGTCCGGTGCCGCGCCGGCTGACGGTGTCATTCCGCACCGGTTTCGAATTCGTGTCGAAACTCGTTGAAGTTCAGGTATTCCCAGTGGCGGTACAACGGAGAGATCTTGACCAGGCGATCACGCGGACCAATCGCCGCCAGTTTCCCCTGGTGTATGAACACAATTTCTTCGCAGCGCCGCAACGTCGACAACCGCCGGGGAATGAACAGCACGGTGCGGGATTGCGAGATTCGCTTGTAGGCGTCGTCCAACAGCGATTTCGTGTCTTCGTCCAGAACGACATCGGGTTCTTCGACGATCAACAGCGCCGGTTTTCGCAGCAGCGCCCGGGCCAGACCGAGCCGGAAACTCTGACCGGCGTCTAGCTGTTCCCCCTGCGCCCCAATGATCGTCTCGTAACCTTGTGGCAGCCGCTGAATGAAGTTGTGGGCGTGCGACTCCTTGGCGGCTTCGGTGATTTCATTCAACGAGGTCGCCGCGTTCCCTCCCGAGATATTGTCCCGCACGCTGCCGGAAATGAAGGGGTCTTTCCCTCCTACCAGGATCGCCTCAGCCCGCAACGAATCCAGCGTCACCCAGGCGATATCCTCGCCGTCAATCAGGATCTTGCCCTGCTGCGGCTCGATGAATCGTGGAATGAGACAGGCGACCGCGAGCGCTTCGAGCGGGTCGGTCGAAACAATCGCCACCTGCCGACCCGCGGGAATCTTGAACTGCAACTCATCAAGCAGAGTCTTGTGCGTCGCAGTGCCGTAACTGACATTTTCAAATGTCAGCAACCGGCTCAGCGGTTGCAGGAACCTCGCGCCGACCGCTTGCCCGACCTCGGGAATCTGATTGAGGTAATCCTGAATCTGCGAAGCGGCTTTGGTAGCCGGCGCGAGGACGCGATTGCGCTGCGACAGATTCTTCAATGGGGGCCACGCTGCGATGAACCCGGCCAGCACCACGATCCCCGAGGCGAGCGCCGTCGCGTGGGGGGGCAACAGGACGCGCCACCCCAGATACAACGCCACAAACGCAGCGGCCGCCGCGATTACCGTGCGCATGCCACGGCGTCCCCAGGCACTCTGCTGCAACGCCCCCGCCTGCGACTTTTGAAACCGCTCGAGCGACTTCTGGAACTGCTCCTGCTCGTACGATTCCATCTGGTATCCACGAACCAGTCGGGTCTTCGCCAGTCCCTCCGCCAGAATCCGCAGATCGCGATCTCCTTGCGCCAGGGTCGCCGCGATCATGTCGGCCGCATGGTGTTCCTGTCGGACAACCAGCGACCAGCACGCGATCAGCGGGACGACACACACCAGGGTGAACACGGCATCCACGAGCAGCAGACAAATCGCCAGCAGCAGCAGTCGCAACAA
>JAPLOC010000710.1:0-2499 GCA_026692825.1 Planctomycetota bacterium
GGTGAGTTTTCCCCGCAGAGCGGCCAGATCGTACCCCGCGACCAGCGGGCGATGGCAATGGACGCAGAGATTCTGGAGCTGTGTGAGATCGAACGATTCGCCGCACGCGGCGCAGGTGAGTGAAGTGTGCATGGTCGCCGATCATGTCGGCGAACTGACCGATTTGCAACGGTTCCACTGCACTGTTGCTTCGACACTTCCGCGATGAAACGCCCGACGCCGACCGGCGGCGAATCGGCCGGCATGGCGCACCGACTCGGAATTTCCCCGACTCGCTTTCGGCGACTCGGGGGCGAGCGTATTCTGAACTGGCACGGCGCGAACAACTCGACGGTGCCACCTCGATATGGACTGACGACAATGAAGATCACGTTCTGTGGAGCGGCGGGGGAAGTCACGGGAAGCCAGCACTTGATCGAGTGCGGCGAACTGAAAATTCTGCTGGATTGCGGATTATTCCAGGGACGTCGGTCGGAATCGCGGGTGAAGAACCAGCAGTTTCTGCACAAGCCAGGGGCGCTTGACGCAGTGATTCTCTCCCACGCGCACATCGACCATTGCGGGAATCTTCCGGGCCTGTATGGCGAGGGATTTCGCGGTCCGATCTTCTGCACGAATGCGACAGCCGATATCGCCGCCGTGATGCTCGATGACAGCGCCAAGATTCAGGAGGAAGACGCGGCCCACCTGAACAAACGCAAGAGCAAGGGGGAACCGCAGGTCGAGCCGCTGTACACCCGCAAAGAAGCTCAGGCGACCGTGCGGTTGATGGAAGGAATAAAATACGACGACTGGCGGCAGATTTTTCCGGACCTGCGGATTCGATTTCAAGAAGCGGGGCACATTCTGGGCTCGGCGATCACGGAACTTGAGTTCCAGGAAAAGGGGGAAACGCGGCGGCTGGTCTTTACCGGGGATCTGGGGCGGCGATCGATGCCGTTGCTCCGCGATCCGGAACTCGTCAACGGGTGCGACATTTTGATCACCGAATCGACCTACGGGAACAAAGTGCATGCCCCCGCGGTCGACATCAAGGGAGATCTCGAACGGTTGGTCAAGCGGGCGGCGGCGACTCAGGGGAAGATCATCATTCCCGCGTTCAGTCTGGGGCGAACGCAACAACTGGTCTATTTCCTCAACGAAATGACGAACGCTGGAACGATTCCCCCCATACCGGTGTTTGTCGACAGCCCGCTTTCGAACCGGTTGACTCAGGTCTTCCGCGATCACCCGGACGTGTTTGACGAAGAAGTGCAGCACACACTCAAAACCGACAAGGATCCGTTTGATTTTCCCTCGTTGACGTACGTGTTGACTCCCGACGAGAGCAAAGCGCTCAACCAGCGCCCGGGGCCGTTTGTGGTGATCGCCGCCAGCGGGATGTGTGAGAGCGGTCGCGTGCTGCACCATTTAAAACATGGTGTCGAGGATCCCAATAACACGATCGTGATTCTGGGCTTCCAGGCGGAACACACCCTGGGTCGCAGGATTCGAGACAAGCAGCCGTTTCTTAAGATTCTGGACCGCGAGTACAAACTCAAAGCGCAGGTCGAGGTGCTGGAGGGGCTGTCGGGTCACGCCGACGTGAACGACTTCAAATGGTGGTTCGATCACATGGCGCAAACAACGGGGATCGGGCAGGCCTATCTCGTTCACGGCGAGCCCGACTCGCTGTTGGGCCTGTCGCAGGTGCTGCGCGATTATTGCGACGAAGAGCCGATCATTCCGGTCCGAGGAAAGCCGTATGAGGTGTGATCCCGGCAGTGGTTTTCGGGTCGGTTGTCTCAATACCGAGCGCGGTACCATTTGAGACAGTTCGCTGTTGAGACCCCTGCCCCCTTGAGGGGCAGGTGAATGAGATCTGCGCTCAGGTGCGTTACGATGGCGTTGGTGCGCATCTCTGACGCACCAGACCATAATTCGTTTGATCTCCTTCACCTGCCGGGCGAGCCGGCAACGGGTCGCTGAACGAATGTTGCGTTTTCGGCCGTGCAGTGTATCACTTCGAAGCGGGCGGTGCGGGCCCGACAATACTGAACGTAATGTCCTGTTTTGAGAAAATGAATTGGCAAACACTGATCTGACGGGAAGAATCGGTTAGAATTCAGTTCGCCGCTCCGAAATCCACCACGGGTCGCGTTTCCGTTCGAGGTCCACAGCATGCCGCAGTTCCCGCAGATGCCCCTGTCACATCCGGTTCATCGTCGCGATGTCCTTCAGGCGGGAATGATCGGGGCGCTCGGGCTGTCGACCGCTGGCGTCGCGGGCTGGCGACAGTCGGCGGCACACGCGGGGACGACACCGGCCCAGCCCCGATCGGTGATCTACCTGTTTCTCACCGGCGGACCGTCGCAGCACGACACCTTCGACATGAAGCCCGAGGGGCCGTCGGAATTCAAGGGGGAATTCAGTCCGATTGCGACGAATACGCCGGGGATTGAAATCTGCGAACACATGCCGATGCTCGCGGAACGGAGCCACTTGTGGTCGCTGGTTCGA
>JAPLOC010000710.1:2513-3765 GCA_026692825.1 Planctomycetota bacterium
CACGGGGAAGTCACTGCTCCCCCCCACGTTTCGCGCGAACAAGCCGCAAACGATTGACCAGCCGTCGATCGTCTCGATCGCCGGCGCGACGTGCGCCCGGCGGAACAATATGCCGTCGAGCGCCGTCCTTCCTGAAAAACTGTATCACTCCAATTCGGGGATCTATCCGGGCCAGTTCGCCGGCCTGTTGGGGGCGCACCATGAACCGTACTTCATCGAAGCGACGGACAAACCCCACGCCTACCATTCGTATTCCGGCGCATTTCCCAAATACCTGTTCAATCTCCATAAGGGACAGCCGTCCGACCGGGACACATGGCGATTCGAGGTTCCCGCATTGACGTTGCCGGAGGGGGTGTTTGACAACCGCTTTCAGAATCGCCGGCAGTTGCTCGACATTGTCGATCACCAGCGGCTGTCGCTGGAGCAACATGCGTCGGGGGGCGCGTACGACCGCATCCGCGAGTCGGCGATCTCGCTGATGGCCGATCCGAAAGTGCGGGCGGCGTTCGACGTGCGCAAAGCCGACCCCAAGCTCCTCGAGCGTTATGGAGACAACTCGTTTGGCTGGTCGCTGTTGATGGCCCGCCGGCTGGTAGAGGCGGGGGTCAACATGGTCCAGGTCAACATGGGGAACCTGGGCTCGTGGGATCTGCATGGCAACAACTTCCCGCTGCTGAAGAACTTTCTCTTCCCCCCAACCGACCGCGCCGTTTCGGCTCTGCTCGACGACCTGAACGAGAGCGGGCTGCTCGACACCACCCTGGTGGTCATGGCGGGGGAATTCGGTCGCACGCCGAAAATCACACACATCGCGCCGGAAATCTACAAACTTCCCGGCCGCGACCATTGGGGGCCATTGCAGTCAGTCTGGTTCGCTGGGGGTGGCGTTCAAGGGGGCAATGTCATCGGTTCGTCCGATCGCAATGGCGCGTACCCCACCAGCAGCCCACAAACACCCGAAACGTTCGCCGCCACGGTTTACGAGGCGCTGGGAATTCCCCGCGAGGCGGTCTGGCACGACGTGACCGGTCGGCCGTACCCCGTCTACGACGCGCAGCCTATCGAAAAGCTCATGGGCTGACGCGCGCGGCCGGCGCTTCGGTGTCGCTCACCTCGATCGGCTTGTTACGCGTGACCCGTCGTTTGGCTTCATACGAGTGCGAGTAGTTGTTTCCGATACGGCGTTTCAATCTGTCTCCACTGAACTCTGCCGAAGACGTCGAGACCGCGGCGTCGTAGGAACGCCGTC
>JAPLOC010000711.1 GCA_026692825.1 Planctomycetota bacterium
GCTGAACGACTGCATCGGCGGTGGTGGATGGGCTGGTGCCTGGCGGGACTGGCGACTTTGTCCGCAGTCGCGACGATTCTCGGATTGTGGTTTGGGCAGGAGTGGATCAACCAACTCCCGGCTGGTCCCGACAAGCAATTCTGGCGTGATCTGGGAATTCCGCTGGTGGCGCTCGGGGGGTTCGCACTCATCTCGGTTTTCTCGCTGATCGCCTACCGGATCATGCCCATGGTGACACAGCGACTTCAAGTGGTGGACATTGTGGGAGAAACGATCTGGCTCCGCGGGGCCTGTTCCGAGTATCTTGCGGCGCTTCGCGAGCGTCCGAGTACTCTCCCCGACGAGTGAATTCATGTCCAGAAATCTGTTCGATTTGCAGAACGACACCGCAGTTGTCATTGGCGGAACCGGCGTACTCGGGGGCGCGATGGCCGATGCGCTCGCGGATGCGGGGGCTCGTGTCGCCGTTCTGGGACGCAATGCGGAACGTGGTCAGAATCGCGTAGCTGAGATTGAGCGTCGCGGCGGAACGGCGTTTTTCCACACCGCCGACTCGGGAAGTCGCGACTCGCTGGAAGCAGCCCGACAGTCGATTGAGTCGCGTTTTGGCGTGGCGACGGTCCTGGTGAATGCGGCGGGGGGAAATCGGCCCGACGCGACTCTGCCACCGGGAAGCGATTTCTGCAAGCTGCCGATTGAAGCGTGGCGGGATGTGTTCGATCTGAATCTGGTTTCCGGCGTCGTCCTGCCGTGTCAGGTTTTTGGGGAGTCGATGAAGCACGCCGGACGGGGGAGCATCATCAACATTGCTTCGCTCGCGGGAATTCTGCCATTGTCACGTGTGGTCGCCTACTCGGCGGCGAAGGCGGCCGTGATCAATTTCACAAAGTTTCTCGCACGCGAATGGGCTTTGCAGGGAGTTCGCGTGAACTCGATCAGTCCAGGGTTTTTTCCTGCAGAACAAAACATGAAGCTGCTGTTCGAGGCGGACGGTGTCACTCCCACTGAGCGGGGTCGGCAGATATTCGCTCACACCCCCATGGCCCGGTTTGGTGAGAAGCAGGAACTGGGGGGGGCCGTCGTTTGGCTCGCCGCTCAAGCGGCGTCGTCGTTCGTCACAGGCCAGAACATCGTCGTCGATGGCGGGTTCACATCGGTGACCATCTGACAAAGCTGACCGGATCTCGGCGTACTCTGGGTCGGCGCAACCTCCCACGCAAGCCGTCCGTTGCGAATTGAGTGGAACGCCGCACCGGCCGGGAAGTAGGAGTGGTTCTACTCCACGCGGCCGGAATTCAGACGTTTGATATTGTCCCGGTGGACGAAACGAAAGCCGATTCCACGGGCAGTGGTCGATTCGGCGGTCCTTTTCGTTAGACAGAAACCGAATTTTTATCGAATCGTATCTCGTGTTCCCGTCACGATTTGCGTCGAATTCGCCAGCGGGGGGTATCGATTCCTGCCAGTTGATTCAGATTTTTTTCCACCGCCATTCGTTGTTTCCGCAGAAATCGGGGGAAGCACCTTCCCCCGACCGGCAACCCGTTTCGCTCTGTTCTCCTGGAACAACGAATCATGAACAACAAATCGCTCAAGTCCTTCCTCCTGCTGACTGTTCTGGTACCGACGGTCCTGTATCTCGTCGCTGGTCGGCAGTTGTCGGAGCTGTTTGGCTTCGCCCGTGCCTCGGCCAACGTCGCCCTCGACGATCTGCAGCGCGACCTCCCCCGCGAAGTCCACGACAAGAAGCGAGAGCAAGAGCTGGCGACCATTCGCCAGGAACTGCTCGACCGACAGGTTCAGCTCACCCAATCCAAGAACCAGATCTCGCAACTGCGCAAAGACCTCACCCTGCTGGCCGACTCGCTCGACCGCCGGCAACGGCTTCTATCAGAGGCGTACCCCGTTCTCGAGCGGGCCACCCAGGAACATCTGACGAAAGTCACCTTCGCCAATCAGGAAATGCAGGTCGTTGAGTTTCAGCGCGAACTCGACGACCTGCTCGCCCGGCAGGAACGCGAGGAGAAGCAATTGACGATCAAGCAGCAGGGACTCGACCGCCTGCAACAGAGCGAACGGCAGGCAGAAGA
>JAPLOC010000712.1:0-1775 GCA_026692825.1 Planctomycetota bacterium
TTGGACAACCAGGTTCGCAATATCTCAACCATCGCGGCGTTCGTCTCGCAATCTTTGACCGCCACGCGAAACACTCTGTCGACAGGTTGCGTTGTCATCGAAGAAATGTCGCGTAGGAACAGGCCGCGCTCCCGGCAGTGCGAAAGAAGCGACGCCGTCGACCCGACGCCAGCGGGGAGGCGACAGAGAAGAAAATTCGCCATGGCCGGCCAGACGTGCAGCCCCAGGCCGGCAAGCTGACCGACCAATTCCGAACGCAGCTCCCGGGTCTCGGCGTACCGCGCCTGGTAGTAGTCCGGATCGCGCAGCGCCAGGACGCCGGCGATTTGTCCCGGGAGTCCCACAACCCATGGTGGCGTAATCGAACGCAGATCCTGAATGATGTGCCGGGGACCACACAGATACGCGGCCCGGACGCCACTGAGTGCGTACACCTTCGACATCGACTTGCAGACGACGACGTTTTCCGACTCGGTGGCGAACCGTTCCAGCGATTCATCGGCCGCGACATAGTCGAGGTACGCTTCGTCAATCCACACGAGGGTCCGAGCGGGAATGTCCCGCAGCACTTGCTGGAGCGCGACTCGCGAAACGTGGCTTCCGGTGGGATTGTTCGGGTTGACCAGAACACACAAATCGTACCCCTGTCGCAACCGCCCCGCGAGTTCATCCAGATCGACGGCAAACTCCGATTCGAATCTCAGCAGCAGTCGATCGACCCGACAGGGAACCACGTGTTCGAAGACGTGCGAATACTCGCCATACGTCGGGTCCAGAAGCAGCACACGCGCGCCCGGCCGTAGCCATCGCAAACTGGCGCGAAACAGCAGGTCTGACGAGCCCGCTCCGGGAACAACGCATTCTTCCGGCACTCCGCGGGCGACGGAGATTTCCCGAATCAATCCCTCGCACTGCGTGGGGGGAGAGGTCCGCAGCACCCAGTCGAGGTGTTCCCGCAACGTCGCGAGAACGCCCGGCGCGGGGGGGAACCAGGCGTCGAGTACGTCGGCGTTGATGATCGCGTGGCGGCGGTCCAGGTTGTCGAAACCCGGCCCCACAGCCTCAAAGAACGCTCCGCCGTGGTAGCAGGTCGCGATTCGATCGCAAAGTGCCGGACACGAAACAGTCGATTCAGGTATGGCCGCCGGGATCATGGCAGGACTTTCAGATGGTTCGCGATCTCTGTCGGAACCTCAGGCGAACTCATTTCCACGATATCACGCGCGAGGCGTCGAGTGGCGTGGTTCACGCTTCAGCTTGAATCCGACGGCGGCCGTCGCCGGGGCCAGTTCACTCCCACAATCCCCGCCAGACAGGCAATCCCGAGTCCACCGTAAGAGACACGCGCCCCGGCCTGAACCGACTTGCCTAGCGGCTCGTAGGAAGCCAGGAATCCGTACACGCAGAAGAACAGTCCGCACGCAAGCTCCAGCGAAACGACGATCAAACTCTGAGTACTTCCAGCGCAATAGCACCCACCAGAACGGCCAGGATGACATTCATCGACGATCCCTTTCATTCGCGGCGAGTCTCCGAGTCGTACAGTTCGCATCCGGAACCTCAGGCGAGATGCTCACCAGAATATCACGTTTGACATCTCGAGACTCCGCAGCACGGGTATGGCACACGGCGCAGTCCGGTGAACAGCGACCAGTGGCTAGGGCCACCTTCCAGCCGACATTGTGATTTCGGCTACGAAAAAAGGGCACTGGTGTGATGCCGACGGCAACCCGGCGGAACCGAGCGAGGCGGAAATGGGGATGTTTGTCAGGTTG
>JAPLOC010000712.1:1782-5409 GCA_026692825.1 Planctomycetota bacterium
GTCAGGTTGATTCGACTCGGCGTTTGAGAATCAACTCAGGTAGGCGGTTGGCTGGTGGGTGGCCCTGGACTTTCGACAGGCGATATTCCACAGGCATCTGGTGCAGACACAGGGATCGACACGACCCCCGCCGATATCGCTGCCCCCCGCGGGGGCGCACCCGATGTCCGCCGCCGTCACGTAACGGCTACCTGCCAGAGACGTCGGCAACGCCTGCAACCGGATCGTCGGCGGATACACGCAGTACCCCGTCGCCGAAACCAGGTTCAAAACGTGATTGTCACCTCCCGGTTCCCGGAAAAAAGACAACTCGTTCGGCGGAATGTCCTTCTTCTCCCACACCGCACCCCCCGCCGTCACCTGAAGCTTCCCCGTAGCCGTCGAATCCTGCGGCGTGATCGTCAACGTCACCCGGCTGATCAGCGTCCCGCAGAAATCCAGCGGCGGATCAAAGCGGAATGCTGCCGCAAGCGACGATTTCCGCCGCTGCATTCGCAGTCAGGCAGACTCTCGACCGAAGCACGAATTGCCGGTAGTATCGGCGTTCGCTTCAGGTGGATCGAGCGTGAAATCTGAAAGAGGTGACCACGATCAGGGGGCGACGTGGCCCCGAGGTCAACCGACTTGGCACCACCGCGATCGTGCAGCAACGGAGAATCCATCGACCATGCCATCTGTGATTCTGAAGGCCCATTTCGACGGCGAGCATATTGTGCTTGATGAGCCCTTCGAGTTTCCGATCAACGCGCGTCTGGCCGTCACGGTCCTGTCATCCACTGAATCCGATGCCGAAGTCGAGCGCGTTGACTGGTCGACATTCGGGATCGCGAATCTCTCGCGGGCGTACGGCAACAATGAGCCGGAATATTCAATCTCCGACGTCAAATCGTGATTGACGCACTGACCGCGATCCCCAGGGGGAAGGTCGCGCCAAGCCGCGTCCAGTCATTCTGCTGCGCCAGTTACCACCTTTCGGCGACTGGCTCATCTGTGGAGTGAGTACGCAGATGCTTGAGGATTGCGTCAAAGCGTTTCGACATGTCGCAGGACTCGCGGCGAAGAGGCAAGCCCGGCGGGAGTCAGTCGTGCGCAACGGCGAACAACTTGGCGTCGCGATGTGTTTTTCCGCAACATGCGCCGCGTCGCCTGTATTGCTTCAGTTTCGCTACGGTCGACAGTCTCTGCAAAAAGTCAGCCGCATTGTCCATTCGACTCCCGCCGGGCTCGCCTCTTCGCCGCCACGAAACGTGAACAATTCTCGCCCCGTGCCCAGACTCCTTTCGTTCGGAGTCCGCGACGGCGCACCAGGTTCGGAATTTTGCTTCGAGCGTGCTAAACTCAAGAAATGGATCCAAGCACCCAGACGCATTCCTTGAGCAGTTCACCGACCCGGTGGAGCGCCTTCTGCTGACCGGAGCGGCCGCCTCGGTCAGCGAAGCCGAAGAAATCGTACTGAACACATCGCTGGACGCCGTGATCGAACTGCTGCGCGGGCCGCTGTCGAATGACGAACTTGCGGCGCATCCGCTGTTGACCCTCTATCGAACTTGCGGGAGCCGTCCGCGGGAAGATGATCTGCTGTGACGCCGGAAGAGCGACTCGGGGAGATCGTCTCGGCCCTGAAGTCCGCCGGAATCTGCCCGATCTGATTCGGAGCAAGGAAACCGAACGCGACAAGGACTGGGCCGACGTGAGCCGACTGGAGGAGTTCTGGGACGCGCGGCTTCAGAGCTCGATGTGTCGCGGTGAAACCGAGCCGATCGCGGTCCTCTCTCAATTGCGAAGCCGGGCCGGATTTGGCACGCACTTTCTTGGCAAGTCGTTTGAGAATCGATTGTGGGTCGCGGCGGCAATCGAGTCGACGCGCAACCCGATCACGCAGGCGTTCCTGATTCCTTTTGCGCCCGACGCCGAACTGTCACACGACACGGTGATTCCAGTCGAGAACGTCATTTTGAGCCGGCTGCGACAGATTCCCGGTGGCTCGCCGCTGCACTTGTCGCTGGTCGAAGTGGTCCGCCGACGATACATCATGTTCCGAAAAGACCTGGATCGTCGAGACAAAGAAGCGAATCGGGCAATTCAATCGCCGCGAAACGCATAACGGACAGCGGAAGTCGTTTTCCCGCGTTTTCGAACCGGCAGACGAACTCCGACGGGCCGTGACAGCGCGCGGCGATCATCATGCCCCGTTGGGGTTTCGCTTCGTCGCCATCAGCCTGAGCGAGTCGCAAAGCGTGAACAGTGCATCCCATTCGGAATCGCATCGAATCTGTTCCGTTGTCCATTTCTGGCACTCCAAAGCAATCCATCGTCGCCTGATTTCCTTGCTTCTTTCAACCATTGCATCGTCAATCACTCCAGCGTCATGCAACTTTGTCAAGCTCACTTCATGCAGATAGGAACGGGCCTGCACATCGAATTCTTCAAACAAATTGCACAACAACTCCTCATCAGGCAGGCTGCGAACAATGGATGAACACCGCTCAAGGGTGTCCACATAAAGGTCATACAATTCACGCATTGTGATTTCGGTCATCTCGTTAGTCCGGCAGGTTGGTTACGATGTGAGTGAGCCGAGCCTTTCCGAGTCGCCTCCCACCAGTAACCAGTTCTTCCATCGGCGACGCGACCGAATCCTGACCGTCGCCACAACCAGGTTCGAGTGTAGCCGAAGCGGACTGGACAGGCGATATTCCGCAGGCATCTGGTGCAGACGCAGGGATCGGCACGATCTCTGCCGACATAGCCCCCGGGAGGAAGAACAGGGCCGCCCCATAAAACCGAACCTTGGCGCCGCGGCCGGGAGTAAAGCGGCAAGGCCAATTCCAGCAACACGTTACGTTCAGGTCGACGATCCGGTGCCGGGGCGGGAAGCGATGCCCCCATGCATTGGATGGCTCCGATTGTTCCCGCGGGCGTCTCAAAAATCGTGATGCGCGCTGCCGCCCGGTTGAGAACGTGACACACCTCGCCCTGTGGACAAACTCGCATTCGTAGCGGCATGATTGCCATAGTCTACTGACCGCAGCCCGACAAATCCATGAGTCCTGACCCCTCTTCTCCGCACTCCTTTGCAAACAATCCCCAAACGGTTAGCTCGTATAGCCCTCCACTCACATACTCCCCTGCCGGGTAGTAAAAGTTCTCTTCCAAGCACAGCCCATGCTGAAGGTCGTCGGTCGTCACGCAAAGGTCTTCGTTGACGATATCCCAAACCGCAATTGCATTCCGTAAAACAGTATCAGCAGGCACACGAACCGCTCCAACAAACCGATCAACACTGCTAAACAAGATCACGGCAGTCGTGCGCACATCGACACACACATCAAGCAGATGAGCAACGAGCCGATCTCGCTCCTGTGTTCCCCAAAACAATTTGGCCTTATCGCTTATAGTCCTGATCTTGTTGAAGTACGCCCTCCTCAAGTCCTCCGTCCTTTCAATTGAAAGGAAAGAAGTCGCGGAGATTTCAACACCACAGGCCCTACTGAGGGACAATGACCAATCGGCCACTAGGCGATGTCCGCGGTTTTTTCTCAATCGGAGCTCCATATCGTTTTGGCGATCTTCTGTCATGGCATGTCGTTTCTGAAAAAGCCGAATGGAGGCCCGTCTCTTTCCTCA
>JAPLOC010000713.1:0-6083 GCA_026692825.1 Planctomycetota bacterium
GTGGAAGGTCAGGCACGGGACACGGTGCAACTGCGACAAATCAGCGAAGTGCTGAACAAAGTCGTGGCCACGTCAATGATCGTCGATCCGAGAGCCTCTGGGCAAACGATTGCCACTCCCACGCAATCCCCCGCCGCCGCGGGAGATGCTGCGGCAGATGCCGAAGCGTCAAATGTGCCGGTCGGAGCGGGAAGCAAACCGGTTTCTGGCGACACCACCTATGTGGAGCTCATCAATCTGTTAAGGGTCCCCGGCCCGCAACAGGTGATGCGGCAGGTCCAGGTCGCCGAACTCAATCGGACCGCGATGCGCCAGATTGGTTCCGACCTGTTGTTTTCTGATGGACACGGCACAACCTTGGGAACCCGATTGAACGCGATCACCGACGGCCAGAGTACACTCGCCAATGGTGTGCTGGTCGGTTCTGCCGCCGCCACGGCGACCGGGTCGGCCCCCACCACCGCATTCGGTATTTTCGAAGGGGTCGGCTTCCACACCTTCTTGTCGGCCCTGCGCAAAAACACCGTCCTCAAGATTCTCGCTGAGCCAAATCTCGTGGCGATGCACGGGCATCAGGCCAATTTTCTCGCGGGAGGTGAATTCCCCGTTCCCGTTCCGCAGTCAGGTGCCGGCGGGGGACCAGCGACAATCACGATTCAATACAAGAAATTCGGGGTGCAACTCGCGTTTGTTCCCTACGTCCTTGATGGTGATCTCATCCGGATGGAGGTCGACCCCGAAGTGAGTTCGATCGACTTTGAACTGGGGACCGAAATCTCGGGTGTCAAAGTCCCTGGGATCAATACCCGCCGGTCTCATACGGTGGTCGAGATGCGGGAAGGTCAGACACTGGCGATCGCGGGGTTGATGCAGCTTGATCTCGCGGGGAACACCAGCCGGATCCCGGGGCTGGGTGATCTTCCCTATATCGGGCCGTTCTTCAGCAATACCTCGGGGAGTCGCGTGGAAAAGGAGCTGGTGGTTCTTGTGACCCCGCACCTGGTCGAGGCGATGTCGGCCGAACAGGTGGGACCGTTGCCGGGTGAAGAGGTCTATGAGCCGAACGATCTGGAGTTTTACCTGCTGAACCGGATTGAAGGCCACACCCGACACGCCGAGTTCCGCTCGACGATCAATGGCGAAGATCCGTGGGGATGTTCCCGGCGGATGAAACTGGAATGCCACTACATTCAAGGTCCCCACGGATTCTCTGAGTAGGTCTTTACAAGAGGCACGGATGCCGATGTTCCCGATTCAACGCAACTGGAAGCTAACGGGGGGCCTGCTGTTGGCCGCCGCCACGCTCAAGTTCCCCTGCCACGCGCAGGAACTGCCCCCCCCTGCCCCGGGCGTATACGATTCCGCCACCGTCCCGGGATCGGGACTCTCGACCCCGCGCACACTCGACAACGGGCCGGTCACCTACGTGACTGATGGCGAGGGATACGAATGCCCCCCCTATGAAGCCGGCCCGATTCGCCGTTGGAAGATGCGCCACAAGGCGAAAGCTCAGGACAAAATGTGTGGCTATCCCGAAGAGTTCCACCGGCCACCATTGGGAGCGGCGCTGAAAGGACACTTGGAGGCGCAGAAGCTCAACGGTCGGGTCGCCCGACTGGCGCTGTATGAATATGACTTCATGCCGGGGACGGATGAACTCAAACCCCGCGGACGGGCGCAACTTGCCAAGATCGGCCAGTGGATTCCCACGACCCCCGGCAACGTGATGATCGAACCCTCAATCGACGGTCCCGACCTGGATGAAGCCCGGCGGACACGTGTCTGGCAGGCGCTGGCGGCGGGACCATTCGCCCTGTCGATGGAGAACATCCGGATTGGCCGACCAGTTTCGGGAGGTCTGGATTACGGAACGGCGACGGCGATTGGCGCGACCCGCTTGCAACAGACGCTTTCGCGCGGCGTCGGCAACGCCGGGGGTGGTGGTGGTGCGGCCGGTGGAGCCGGAGCTGGGGGCGGCGGTGGAACCGGGGGAACGTCTTCCGGTGGGTCGCTGCCTGGCCAGCAGAATTAGTCGGTCGCAAAGACTCGGCGAACCGACCGGCGTCAGCCGTCGGGTCTCCATGGTCAACTGTCGCCGCTGCAAACCGCGTGAAACCCCAAAAACCCGGCGGCTGACGCCGGCCGGTTCGCCACTGTGAATTGTCGCCTCCTCGAACCGCGTGTAAACCCAAAAACCCGGCGGCTGACGCCGGCCGGCTCGCCATGGTGTCGAGTTCATTCCAAAAGGCCCTCCCATGAAACGCATCAGCCTGCCATTTGCCGCGCTTGTCGCCAGCGTTGTTCTCGCAATCACCGTCGGATGCCAGCTTCCGCAAAACCGTTCCGGACTCGGATTCCGATCCGGGGGCAAGGAGGGTGCTCCACTGACCAATCAGCAGGTCGCCGAGATGCAGCTTGCGCTCGGTCGGTCGATGGAACAAAAGAAGGATTACGAGCGAGCGCTCGACGCGTACGCCCAGGCGGCGGAAGCGAATCCGAAATTCGCCCCCGCGTACTGGCGACAGGGGGTCGTTCACGACAAGCAGGGGAATAACCGCGAGTCCGAGGCGTTTTATAAGCAGGCCCTGAAACTTGACGACAAAAACCCCGACCTGTTGTGCGACTACGGCTACAGCCTGTACTTGCAGCGGCGGTGGGGCGAATCGGAAGCGTTGCTGCGGCAGGCGGTCAAGCAGACTCCCAAGCACGCGCGGTCCCACACCAACCTGGGGCTGGTCTGCGCCCAGACCGATCGCGAACAGGAAGCGCTCGCCGAGTTTCACAAGGCGGGTTGCGACGAGAGCGACGCCAACAGCAATCTGGCACTGGTGATGGCCCTCAACCACCGCAACGACGACGCGCTCCGGGCGTATCAGACAGCACAGGCGGCCCGCCGAAACTCCGACGTGGCCAGGAAGGGAATCGCGGCGCTGAACAACGCCGCGAAACAATCGGTCCAGTCAAAGAACTCCGAAGTACAACTGGCATCGCACACGGTCGAAGACGACGCGCCACCGAAACTGGAGCTGGCCGAGTCGCCCGCCAAATCGAAGGTCAAGCGGAATCCGACGCGTTCGGTGACCAAGCCTGTCGTTCAGGCCGATGGGAAATCGATCCGATAGGCTACTGCGAACATCGCCTGGTATCTGGCACAGAGACCGGTCACTCCACCAGAAACACCATGTTTCCTTTGGCCAAAGTGCGGCCATTGTAGTTCAGGATCATGGTCCCATTTCCCCGCCAGGTGACTTGACCGACTACGAACTGGGTATTGAACACCCCCTGCCCAGCCAGTTTGAGGAGCGACCACTTGGCGTAGACGGTGCCCGTCATCAACCCGTCGTACGCATTCCCCGCGACATCGATCACGGAATCGTTAAACCGCCGGTTATAGACCAGCATGCCGTCAAACGGACCGCCGGTGTTGGCAAGTGGTGATAGAAACGCACTGGAGTTAATGGTCACTCCTCCGAACGGATTACCGGTCGTTTTGGGAGGGCGGGTCTCGCCATCGTTGGCGTCGGGAAGTCCGGTGTAGGGGTTGTAGTCTTCCCCTGTAATATAGAACATCACACCAGCGGCGG
Source organism: Planctomycetota bacterium (assembly GCA_026692825.1). GTDB lineage: Bacteria > Planctomycetota > Planctomycetia > Planctomycetales > Planctomycetaceae > UBA10511. The sequence goes on from JAPLOC010000713.1 coordinate 3,585, forward strand.
TTACAATTCCACCGGTGATACGGACCTCTCCCCCTTTGACGACATAGATTCCAGCATTCAAGCGGGCAGTTCCACTTGAAATCTGAATGTCTGAATACACCCCTGGGTAGAACGTTGCATTCGTATTTTTTCCGGTCACTTTAATACTCCCACGATCCGTTGGATCAACTCCTGTCGAGACTGTGGGCGTGGGAAGATAGCGGAATGGGTCGGGGTAGAGACCCGCCAGCGCCACGAGCGGATTGTCGGGATTGGACGGATCATATTGTATGAATCCATCAGGACGGTTGACTCCACCATTCACCAGAATCAGCCGCCCCTTGATCACGCCGTTGCCACTCACTTGCGCCCCAAATCCATTCAGTCCGTCGACGGGATCGCCGTTCTCATCGACGCCCCCCCCTTCTGAATTGGTGATGCCGGTTCCATCAATGATGAAGGTGCCATTTCCGACCGACATGAAACCGGGAGTCGCTAACGGATCCAGAGCGATCACGCCGGCGGACGACGTGACGGCCTGATATCCCGCGACCGCCCGAGCGGAGACGGTTCGCGACGCTGGTCCCCCGAGTAATTGAATTAGCCGGGTTTGTATTGGAAATTCGACAATCGCTTCCGCGAACTTGGGATTCGCGTTGTACGGTCCCGAAGTGGGAGGAATTCGAATCGTGACTGTCGCGCTGCCCAGTCCGTTATAATTGGTGACAAACGAAGTCCCGACCGTTCGTGCCGTCGTTTCTGTTTTGCCGTCAATCAGTGATTGGGCGGCGGCCAAAGCGGCGGCGTCGGCGGAGTTTTGGACCTGGCGGTATTGCGACATCAGGAGTCCGGAATCGAGGACCAGCCCCAGCATTCCGACAATTGTCAACAGGACCAGCGACGTGAGGACTAGAATTGTGCCTGAACGGCGGGGCCAAACCGTGGACTCGCGATGTCGACGAATTCGCATGATCGCTTCGCGAAGGGAGTGGAGGTGCGGAAACCAGATGGCCTGGCGACGGAGTGTTTCTAAAGTACGTACTCGGGGTTGCTGCCAAACGAACACACCGCATTCATCTGAAGTCGAATGCCGGTCACCATTCCATCGCGATGTCGCGTTTGGCGGTATCGAAGGGACAAGTCGAATCTCAGGGACTCAATCAACGGACGGAGAATCGGTACCGATGGGGCATCGGGAAACCGGGTTCAACAACGGCCGAAGATTCCGAAATCGGGGTGTCATGACGCGGTTGGAATTAGCGGGGTCGGGTCAACAGGGGGGAGATTCGAGCGAAGAATCTCGGGGGAGGGCCGAACAACGAAAAATGGACTCACATTTGGAGTAGGACAATTGCAACGAATCGGGGCGAGGCAAAAACCGGACGCATCAAGGGAAGTCGAAATCAAATGCCGTTCTGACGGCAGCTCACTCAACCAGGAACACCATATTCCCCTTGGCGAGACTGCGACCGTTGTAGTAGATGATCATGGTGCCATTGCCTTCCCAGCTCACTCGACCCACGACGAACTGCGTATTGAAGACACCCAAGCCGGCCAACTTCAGGAGTGACCACTTGGCATAAACGGTTCCCGTCTTGAGGCCATCATAGGAATTGCCTGCGACGGTGATCGTTGAGTCATTCAGGCGGCGGGTATAGACCAGCATACCGTCGAAGGGACTTCCCGGGTTGGCCAGCGGGGATAGAAACACCGCGGAGGTGATCGTCACGCCGCCGAAATCGTTGTTGTTCTGAACGGTCGGTCGTGTCTCACCATCGTTGATGTCGGGTAGTCCCGTTGTGGGGTCGTAGTCCTTGCCGGTGACGTAGAACATCACTCCGGCCGCAGTGACAGTACCACCCGTGATGCGGACTTCGCCCCCTTTCACCACATAGATTCCAGGGTTTAGCCGGACGGTTCCGCCGGAAATCTGAATATCTGTGTAGATGCCGGGTTGGAATGTCGCCGTGGTGTTGTTTCCAGACACCTTGATGTTTCCCCGCTCTTCGGTAATGACTCCAGTCGCTGCCGTAGGAGTTGGAAGGTATCGAAAGGGATCAGGGTACAGCCCCGCCAGGGCGACCAATGGGCTATCGGGATTATTGGAGTCGTACTGAATGAAGCTCTCGGGTCGATTGACGCCGCCATTCACGAGAATCAGCCGCCCCTTGATGATGCCGTTCCCGCTGACTTGCGCTCCGAACCCATTGAGACCATCGACCGAGTCCCCGTCCTCCGTGTATCCACCTCCCTCCGAATTGGTAATTCCCGTGCCGTCAATAATAAAGGTACCATTTCCAACCGCTTTGAACCCGGGAGTGGCGAGCGGATCGAGAGCGATCACCCCTGCCGACGAGGTCACCGCTTGATACCCTGCGACAGACCGGGCTGTCACAGTTCTGAAACTCGGTCCGCCCAGCAAATGAATGAGGTGTGTCTGCAACGGGTACTCCACCACCGCCTCGGCGAATTTCGGATTGGCGTTGTACGGACCCGTGGTGGGGGGAATTCGAATGGTGA
>JAPLOC010000713.1:6104-6502 GCA_026692825.1 Planctomycetota bacterium
CCGTCGCCCCTGGCAGCGCGTTGTAGTTCGTAACGAACGAAACACCAACCGTCTTCGACGCGGTTTCGGTCTTTCCATCAATCAGCGACTGTGCCGCGGCGAGCGCGGCGGCGTCGGCCGCATTCTGGATCTGTCGGTATTGCGCCATCATCAAACCGGAATCGAGAACCAGTCCCAGCATCCCGACAATCGTTAACAGGACCACCGAGGTCAGCACCAGAATTGTGCCCGACCGACACTCCAGGGGTCGAGGAACAGCGACGTGCGATTTCATGGTCAGCGACTCGGAATGGGGATGTGCCAGAAACCGGTCAATGCGCGATCGGCATTGTGGAGACAGAGGAAAGCGCGATCGGCTGGTTGCCAACCACAATGGCCAAGACTGGTTTGTAGTTTCC
>JAPLOC010000713.1:6596-7235 GCA_026692825.1 Planctomycetota bacterium
ACGGTCACGGTCACCTCACTGGCGGTAAATCCCGTCAGGTACGGCAGAACCGCCTGCGAGATCTCGTGTGCGTCGCTCGCCTTGCCGATGTACTTTGAAGGTCCCCAGACAGTGCGCTGAGGTGCTGCGAGCTTTCCGTGAACGATCGCCTGCCGGGCACCTTGTCGCGCAGTATGTGCCAGAGTGTTGTAACGCAGAACCGCCATCCCCAGATCAAATGTCCCGGCGAGAAGCAGAATCCAGACAGACAATACTAAGACGGTCTCGACCGTCGTCGCACCGCCACGCGAGGCAGATTTTCTTTGCCTCAAAACCGGTCGTAGTTGATGTGTCAGGTTGACCATCGGAACACTCCAGGGGCGTCACCCCAGTCAACGAATCATGGGGAGAACGGTTTTCTGCTGAATCGTCATCGTGCTGGGAAAGATCCCCCAGTTGACTTGGGTCTTGAAGGGATAACTCACGGTCACCACCGCCCGCTTATCGCCTCCAGAACTCAAAAAGTCGGCGGTCACCACCAGCTTTGTCGTGTCATAGGCTCCCCAACCCACCAATTCGTCGGCTGCGGCCTCCGTCACGTGATCGATCCATCGATCACGGGTCAACTCATCCAGTGGATGGAAAATCCCGTAACCCGCT
>JAPLOC010000714.1:0-2770 GCA_026692825.1 Planctomycetota bacterium
TCTGGATTCCTGGTGTTCTTGATCGCGATGCCGTTGTGCCTCGCCATCGCCAAGGCGAGCAACTTTCCCCCCATCGCGGGGATCTGGACTGCGGTCATTGGCGGCGTGGTGACGTCGTTTATCAGCAACTCGCAGTTGACCATTAAAGGCCCGGCGGCAGGCCTGATTGTGATTGTCGCGGGCGCGGTAACCGATCTTGGCAAAGAGGCATTTCCCGCGTTGCCAGAACCGGTCGCCCAAACGATGGCACAAGAGGGAAAAACGGAAACTGAGATCGCCGACGCTCTGGAGAAGGAGCAAATCAAAACCGGCTACCGACTGGCACTGGGAGTTGGTGTCGTCGCCGGGGTGTTTCAGATTGGATTCGCGTTGCTGCGTGCGGGGAAACTGGGGGATTTTTTTCCCCTGTCGGCCGTCCATGGAATGCTGGCATCCATCGGCATCATCATCATTTCCAAACAGGCGTATCCGGTATTTGGCGTGACGCCGGAAAAAGGGGCGGAACCGTTGCATCTGCTGGCGGCGCTTCCCGGCGCGATCCTCGATCTCAATCCAGAGATCGCGTGCATCGGTGTTATCAGCCTGCTGATCCTGTTCGGACTCCCTTGGATCAAAATTGGGTGGATTCGAAAAATCCCTGCCCCGATTGTTGTGCTGCTGATGGCGGTACCGTTGGGAATTTGGTTCGACCTCAATGACGAACACGTCTATTCATTCAGCCTGGGGGGGGCGGAAAAACTGTTCACCATTGGACCGAAGTTCCTCGTCGAGATGCCCGAGGTGTTGAAGGATCCTGGCAAAGCGTTTTTCCTGCCGGACTTCAGTGCCGTCGCTTCGGGAACCTTCTGGAAGTATGTCGCGATGTTCTCCATCATCGCGAGCCTGGAATCACTTCTGAGCGCCAAAGCAATTGAGCTGATCGACCCGTGGCGTCGCAAGACCGATTTCAATCGCGATCTGCTGGCATGCGGAATCGCGAACACGCTATGTGCGTCGATCGGAGCGCTGCCGATGATCTCGGAAATCGTCCGCAGCAAGGCGAACGTCGACAATGGCGCGACAAACCGGACATCCAACCTGTTTCACGGACTGTTCCTGCTCGCGTTCGTGTTGTTGGTTCCCAACCTGATTCATCGCATTCCGCTGGCGGCGCTCGGGGCGATGCTGGTGTTCACCGGCTTCCGCCTGGCGCATCCCCGGGAGTTCATCAACACATGGCGCGTCGGTCCGGAACAGCTCGCGATTTTCGTCACGACCATTGTCAGTACGCTGGCAACCGACCTGTTGATCGGCATTGGGGCGGGCATTACTCTCAAACTGGTGTTCCACATCTGGCACGGAAGGTCGCTACGGGATCTGTTCCGCAACGATGTCGAAATCATGGAGCAACCCGACGGCAGCACACTGGTGAAAATCCGCGGCACCGCGGTCTTCAGCAACTGGCTCGGGCTGAAAGCGATGCTCACGCGGATCGCGTCGCAGAACGATGTTGTGGTCGACCTGAGCGAGACGCGTCTGGTCGACCACAGCACGATGGAAAAACTCCACGAACTCGAACACGACGTGCAAAGCGAAGGACGCAAATTCGAACTGCGCGGCCTCGCTGAACACCGGCCGTTCTCGCAGCATCCTCTGGCGGGCCGCAAGCGGGTCGCCGGCTGGTCGGCTCCTTCAACCGCCGATTCGGGAAGTCACCCGAAACCTCACTGACCGGCAGCAGGTTCGCTGAATTTACGACATTCGCGCCAGCTTCGAGACGCGTCCCGTCCCCACCCATTCGGCGACGAAAATACTGCCGTCGTGACCAAAACAGGCGTCATGCGGATGAACGAACTTCCCATCAATCCACCGGTTCTTGTCGCCGCGAATCCCTCCACCATCTTTGGCGGTCACCCGGGCGACATCATCCCCCAACCGGGCGACGACTTCATTCTTCTCGTTCAGCAGTGTAACACGGGCGTGTAACTCAGGAACGACCAGCAGGTTTTTCCACGTTTCGACATTCGCCGGCAAGCCGTACCCCTTGAGCGTTTCGAGGTACTTCCCGTCCATCGTGAAGTACTGAAGCGTGTTGTTCGCGCGGTCGCAGACACAGATGGAAGGGGTTCGGCCGGCGCGGTTGTCGATCCACACTCCGTGGGGCGTGTTGAACTTTCCCTCTCCCCCTCCGGCGCCGCCAAAGCACGACAACCATTTGCCATTCTTGTCGTACCGATGCACGTAGAACGCGCCGTAACCGTCGACCAGCAGGAATCCGCCGTCGTCGAGAAACGCGAAATTCGTCGGCATGAATCGATCGCGGCCCCATTGCCCTGTCGGCTTGGTGTCTTCTTCGGGAGCGTAGACTCCTGACTCCATCGGGGCATACTTCTGCCAGACGGTTTCCCCTTTCAGCGTCAGCTTGGCGAAAGTCTTGAGTGCCTGGTAGGCACAGACATACAGGAACTCTTCATTTCCTTCCTGACGAATCTCGATTCCGTGCCCACCCCCTTGAAACTGCTTGCCGAACGACCGGATGTACTTTCCCGTCGCGTCGAAGACGAAAATCGAAGGATGATCCTTGAGTTCCGCCCGACCTTCGTGAATCACATACAGGTTCCCCGCTTTATCGACCGCCACATTGTGGGTTGTCTGCCAGGTGTACTCACTGGGTAATTGGGGCCACTCATGGACAACCTGGTATTGATAGTCACCCTCTCCCACAATGTTCTTCGCGTCGGTCTTGCTGGCGGTGATCACCGCGGGCGCGGCCAGAATCGCCGCCGCCCCC
>JAPLOC010000714.1:2865-3588 GCA_026692825.1 Planctomycetota bacterium
CGAGCCCGGTCCCCATTCTGTCCCGCGCGATGCTTCGACACAAACCCAGCGATGGCGAGCGGGCAGGCGTCAGCCCCCTGCCGTCGTTCGCCTGGCCACGTGGAATATCCACCGGGCCTGAGGTCGGTTAGACTCCCCTCAACGCCCCACTTCGCGGGCGATGCTTCGCCGATCCTGCCAGGACCAGTCTGATGAGTCAACTGTCGCGACGCGCCTTCGCCCAGCGGACGCTGGGTTCAATTCTCTCGTACTCCCTGCTGCAAACGCTAGTGCAGCACGACCTGTTCGCCGACGAGGCGAAGCCGGCCGTTATCAAATGGCTGGCCCGAGTCAATCAACTCGGCTGGGACTTGAAAGAACAAAAGCTCTCTCAGGCCGACTGGCAAAAGACAATCGAAGAACTTTACGCGAAGGCGGATGTCGACGGCTTTCTGGCGCTCATCGATTTCGACAAGCTGACCAAGAATCTCGAACTCGTCGATAACGGGGCTCGCAGCCTGCAGTTCAAATTCCCCAAGATCGACGGAATCCCTGAGAATGTCGCTTGGGGCAAGCAGATCTTCGCGCTCAAGCAGGGGCGCTCGGTTGTGCCGCACGGGCACAACAATATGGCCACCGCGTTTCTAATCCTCAAAGGGGAGTTCCACGGTCGCCATTATGATCGACTCGAGGATCAGACGGAACACTTCATCCTGAAGCCGACGATCGACCGCAAGTTCAGCG
>JAPLOC010000715.1 GCA_026692825.1 Planctomycetota bacterium
CGTTCGTTTTTTCCAGGATTTCGGGGTGACTGAAGTTCGCTGAACTGCTACGATCGCGCCAGTTGGCCCTTGATGGAGCGGGGCTCCCACACTCACCTCGTCGATTGTCGTCGTTCGAATGGAGACCAAACTGCCGGTTGAGATTCTCACTCAACCCGACGACTATTCCTGCGGTCCCACCTGTCTGCACGCGCTCTACCAGTACTTCGGCGACGAAATCGCGCTGGATGAGGTGATCAGCGAAGTCGACATGCTCGAAGATGGCGGGGGCACCCTCGACGTTCTGCTGGCCAACCATGCCCTGAAACGGGGCTACTCGGCCAAGATCTTCACCTACAATCTGCAACTGTTCGACCCGACCTGGTTTGGCGAAGTCCTGGTCGATCTTCCCGAACGCATGCGGCTGCAGATGGAGTGCAAGAACGAACCCAAGCTCCATGTCGCCACGCGGGCCTACCTTGAGTTTCTCGAGCTGGGGGGGCAGATCCGCTACGAGGAACTCAACGCCGCGTTGATTCGCAAATACCTGCAACGCGAAATTCCCATTCTCACCGGGCTGTCGGCCACTTACCTGTATTCGGCCGCCCGCGAATTCGGCGACGACAGCCATGACGACGATGTCCGGGGAAAACCCTCGGGGCACTTCGTGGTGCTGTGTGGTTACGACACCGACTCGCGCGACGTCCTGGTCGCCGATCCGATTCGCAAGAACCCGCTCGCCGGCTCCAACAAGTACGTCATCAGCATCGATCGCGTGATATGTGCCATCCTACTGGGCATCATCACGTATGACGCGAATTTGCTGATTATCGAACCTCGCCGAATGCCCAGGCAGGGACGCCGTGTCCATCCTCATCGTCGTCAATAACGTCTCCGAGTGGCCATTCCACATCCCCGGAGTCGAGGTCATCGACGCCTGGTCCTACCTGACCCAGCCGGAGATCGGCTCACGCCGGGGGGTGAAGCTGTTCAACCTCTGCCGGAGCTACCGGTATCAGACGGCCGGTTACTACGTGACGCTCCTGGCGCAGGCTCGCGGACACCGTCCGTGCCCGAATAGAGTTCACGCTGTCGGTCTATTTCGGGCACAACGTCGCCAAGCGGTACGACCGACTCGCGCTCAATCTGTTCAACCTGTTTCAGGCGCCGCTGCTGCGGGCGCATTTTGAAAAGACCGGAACCCGGTGGCAGTTGAAACAGATCGCGCCGATTCCTGTCGGTGAAATTCCCCAGTCGCACCATCCGTTTGTGATCGCCGAGGCGACCGAGTATTTCGCGGGCAAACGGGGCTCGGTGAAGAAGCGAACCCCCGCCAAGTACGACCTGGCGATTCTGTACAATCCCGACGATGAACTCGCCCCCTCGAACAAGAAGGCGCTCGAGAAATTCGTCAAGGCGGCGGAATCGATGGGGCTGGGGGCCGAGATCATCAGTCGCGATGATTACGCCCGCATTGCCGAGTTCGACGCCCTGTTCATTCGCGAAACGACCCAGGTGAATCACCACACCTATCGCTTCGCCCGCCGGGCGGCGACCGAGGGGCTGGTGGTGATGGACGATGCCGAGTCAATTTTGAAGTGCGCCAACAAAGTGTATCTGGCCGAGCTGCTGGTTCGGAACAAAGTCCCCGCGCCGAAAACGATGATCGTCCATAGCGACAACATCGACGAAATCGCCCCGACACTGGGCTACCCGGTGGTTCTCAAACAGCCCGACGCGGCGTTTTCGCAGGGGGTGGTCAAATGCGAGAACGAGAAGATTCTGCGCCAGCGAGTTGAGGAATTTCTCGCGAAGTCGGAACTGGTCATCGCGCAGGAGTTTCTGCCCACTGTATTCGACTGGCGGATCTGTATCTGCGACGGGCAGCCTCTCTTCGCCTGCAAATACCATATGGCCGACGGTCACTGGCAGATTATCAAGAAGGAAGCGGAGGGGAAGCTGGACTTTGGTCGATTTGAAACGATTCCGGTCGAAATCGCCCCCCGGCACGTGGTGCGGGCGGCGCTCAAGGCGGCCAAGCCAATTGGCAACGGTCTGTACGGCGTCGATCTCAAACAGACCGCCGGCCAGTGTTACGTGATTGAAGTCAACGACAACCCGAATATCGACGCAGGTGTCGAAGACAAAATTCTCAAGGGAGAACTCTACCGGCGGATCATGGATGTGTTCCTCCGGCGGATTGAACGGAAAAAAGCGGGTTTTGAGGACGAGTAAGGGGTCGCCAGGAAACACATTTGGGCCGCGATTTCGCGATCGTCGAATCCCATCCGCACCAAAGTGAATTCTTCGAATCAATTCGATCGAATGATTTCAACTCGATCGGAATTCGGTGTGTTCCCGCAGTCAGGACAAAATCGACTTCCGGTTCGTCACCCCGGGGAGGGAAACGGGCCACGTCGAGATTTGGAATTGATGCCAGGAAATAGCCAATGAATTCGATTCATCGTTTCGTGATTTTTGGGCCGACATACACGACGTAAAGGTCTTGATTGTGCTTAATCGGCCAGGAGATGTGGATACGAATCTGTGGACTCTTGACTTTTCCATGCCACGGGCAAAACAGGCTCTGTCCCGGTTTCCCTGGATGCCCGAACGTGAGATCCGATTTGAATTCATTCTTCTCACTGTCCGACGAGTCGGTAAACCAAGCCTTGCTGTGGCCGAAGTGCTTGGCGAAGATCGCGTTCCCCTCACTGGTACGCTCGCCCAGATGGTTGAAGCACCCCATCAACTTCTGCAGGACCAGCAATCGCCGTTCGATCTCCTCGGCGGCACCGGCGACATACGGATGTCCGTGCAACGGATCAAATGCATCGTCGGCGATGATCAGTCGATCGCACAGTCGACGAACGTGCTTTTCGAGGGCGGGCCAGGAATCATAGACGGGTGGCGCGGCAGCCAGTGCTTCCGTTACAGAAGCCTCTGTCCAATAATTGACAACCTCTGTGGCTGCGACAGGACCGTTCTGTGTCGCCCACCGCACTCGAATCAAGGGCCGACACCAGTCGGAGGGATCGGTCGACACCAGCCGACCCGGCGTTCCGTGAAGGCCACGGAATGCGACCTCACCCAGCGCCGTATCCGTGACCACCTCTCCGTTTTCAAGTTCAAGCCACTCGTCGGGGCCGTGCTCACGTTCATCCGGCCAGAATGGCCCGTTTTGCGTGATCCAAGACATCAGGGCCTGTCGCTGGTCGCGCGGCATTCCCTGTACTGCCTGTTGCATTCGCGTCACACTGTCGATGGCCGACATCGCGACTTCGGGTCGGCAATACAATTGCGAACCGTACCGTCTCAGTTCCTGCCGGATCCGCATCAACCTACCGGCCGACTCATAGAACTCGGAAAGTGTGTGGAACTGTCCGTGAAATGACAACTCATTAAAAAAGAACTTCATCTCAGGCCTCCCACCCGGCGAAATAGTTAAGATCTTTGTCAAATTGATCAAAGAACCCCGGCGGCCAGGCTCCGATGTTGCCGGACTGATCTATATTCGGACTGGTCACTTGCGCACTGCCGGCGTCGCGCGTACGAAAAAAGTGTAGTGCCACATCACTGGCCGCGATGCGCCCCGACTTCACGCCGCGGCGAATTCCGTTGAGCAAATGGTCGCTGTGGGTTTCAACCAGCACCTGCACACCCGCATCGGCGATCTCGGTAAGGAATTCACCCATCAGCGCCTGCCCCGCAGGATGTAGATGAACTTCCGGATTTTCGATCAGGAGAAGATCCCAATCCTTGGCCGTAAGCGCCGCGACGACAATCGGCAAAACTTGCGTCAGGCCAAATCCAACATGGACCGGGCGATGAAAATCGGTCGCGGCCGAGGTGCGTAGCCCGAGCGTCACCATATTCGCCTGAGGAACCTGCTGCACAACCAGAGACGTTCCTGGAAAAAATGCGTTCATTCGCGCTTGAACCTGCTTGAGCAGCGTCGGTGGTTCGGTGGCAAGCACGAGATTGGGATGCACTTCCTGGTCGCGCCGCTGGTAGAGCATGCCGACAGCATTTTCGCCTCGCGGGCCGACAACTTGCACCGTACTGGGATCCTGCAAGTCGTAGACATCGCGCGGGCCGACCCGCTCGGCTGTCAGATTGGTGAGCCGAAGCAGCCGCTTCGCCAAATCGCGTGCCGCGTCATGCGACGTCTCGGGTAGCAAATGTCGTAACTTCGCAGGTTGCTCGGATCGTCGCGAGTCGATAGTGACACACTCGACAGGGACCGACATCGCTTGCTTATCGTCGATTCCGCCGAATTCCCATTCGACGCGAAAGAACTGCTCGTGCAATCCGATAGCAAACGCCCGGCGGCCATAGACCTTGTCGAGCACGTCTTTGAGAGTCCCGAGGCTGATTTCCGATCCGTTCAGTTGCAGCCGCGTTGACCATTCGTGTTCGAGTACCGTCTGATGCAGTAAGACCAGAGCCTGCAAAACGGTCGACTCCCGCCAAGCGGCAAATTGAGCGTCTCAAAGCATTTGAACAGTCGCAGATCAACCTGGGTAATCACCAAACACCTCTCGGAAGAGCGTTTCACCCAATTCAAACCGCCGGCGGACACATTTTGTGCTATTGGGGCTGTAGGTGATCGCGGAATTGAACTCTTCGTCGTCGAGCAGCGTAAAGAATCGCTCTCGAAAATTGTCCGCCTTCCTTGAGACGACATTGGTCGGGTAGCGTGCGAGACCGGTGGTCATCACATCCCACAACGATGCGTTGATGGGGTTAAGTTCGGATTGATGAGGCTGGTGCTTGCGAAACGCATGCCGATCGAACAAAGCGAAATTGTTCTCCAATGCCAGTCGAAACTGTCGCGACAGGTCGTTGAGTTGCTCTTCGGAAAGTTCGTTCATCAGTTCCAGGCTGCGTGCCAGGAACGCATCCATGTCCTTCCGATATTCATTGAACCCCACGAGCCTGAATGCGCAGAAGCGATTCACGAATTCCCGGTCGCGCATTTTCCCTGCATCCAGACTCTCGCCGGTCGCCCTGACGAATAGGTCAGTCTTCGCCTCCGTTTTGAGCCAGTTTGTCGCCGGCCCCATGTAAAGACAATTGCGCATCTGCTGGCGTGTGAGTGGTTCGCCACTATTGACCCGTTCAAATATGTCGAGCTTGGCCCGTTCGGGAACTTTCGAGTCGATGATGTAGAGTACAAGCTGGCAATCTTCGATGCGATTCTGCAACTTCTCAGAAAGATTCGTGAATTTTCTTCGATGCAGGCTTTCCTGTTCCGGCAGATGCAGCGAGACCTTGTCACCTAGGAACGACTCGAACGTCGAAAGCCGCTGCAACCCGTCGACGACAACGGTCTGTCCCTTCTTGTTTTCGGCCAGGTAAAAGACCGGCAGCGGAATTCGCATCAACACCGACTCAATCAGCTTACTTTGTTTTTCAGGAGGCCATACAAAATCCCGCTGAAAGTCAGGATTCATAACGAATCCACCGCCGCGAATGCGGCGGACGACGTCAAAAACTGTTCGCGTCTCGGTTCGAATCAGAAGGGTATCGATCGGGTATTCGCCAAGACCGTCGTCCTCCGTAGAGTCGAGCCCCTCAACCTCGTCGTCTCGCGATCTTGAAACGCCAGCGGAGGCGGCAGTTTTGCGGGCCATGGAGAGGTAAGATGAAGGGGTAGTTGCAGTGAATGCGACGGCACAGAAGGAAGGTTAACAGAGCCGAATTTCCAGATTCCCTTCCACATCCGTCAGCCGAAAATCCCGGCCGCTGAAGCGGTAGGTGAGTTTGGTGTGTTCCAGCCCCATCAGGTGCAGGATCGTCGCGTGCAGGTCGTGGACACTCACGCGGTTTTCCACCGCTTTATGGCCGATTTCGTCGGTTTTCCCGTACAACGTTCCCCCTTTGACCCCGCCTCCGGCCAACCAATAGGTGAAGGCGTGCGGGTTGTGGTCCCGGCCGGTCCCTCCCTTTTGCACGATCGGCAGGCGACCGAATTCGCCTCCCCAGATCACCAGGGTCGAATCGAGCATGCCGCGCGATTCGAGGTCGGCGAGCAGGCCGGCGACCGGCTGGTCGGTCTCCTGCGCGAAACCGCTGTGGTTTTTCTTAATGTCGCTGTGACCGTCCCAGCTCAATTCGTTGTCCATCCCCCCGCTATAAATCTGGACGAACCGGACCCCCCGCTCGACCATCCGCCGGGCGGTGAGGCACTGCTTCGCGAAGTGTGTGCATTTCGGATTGTCGAGACCGTACAGCTTTTGCGTCGCTTCCGCCTCACTCGCCAGATCGATCGCCTCGGGGGCCGCCAT
>JAPLOC010000716.1 GCA_026692825.1 Planctomycetota bacterium
GACGCGGTCCGCACCGAAACCAAACGGACGAACGGACGTGACCTGTTCACGATCTGCCGACGTTTGAACTCACGGTTGCGTGGATGGTTCACCTATTTTCGCCATTGTATTTGGAGACCGTTTCGCGAACTCGACGGCTGGATACGCGGTCGACTGCGCAGCATACTGCGCAAGCGCCGCAAACGGCGCGGTCGAGGACGTGGAGCGGATCACCGCAGATGGCCCAATTCTTACTTCCACGACGCACATGGGCTCTTCAGCCTGAACCAAGCCCATATGTGTTTCGCTCAATCCTCCCTGAGGTAACACCATCAACCGGAGAGCCGGATGCGGGAAAACCGCCCGTCCGGTTCGGAGGGAGGGGGGACCGAAACCAATCGGTCCTCCCTACCCCTATCTCCCGGAAATCATCTCATCAATCTCAGCCCAGCGTCCTGCAACAAGCGATCGGCCCAGGCCGCGTCCTCTTTCTCCAGACGTGGTGAGGGTTCCTGCTGATAATTCAACCGTCGAAATTTCCCGTCCCGATAACACTCATCCAAAAGTGGCTGAAGTTGCAAAATGACGTCGGGGTCGTTGCTCCGCAGCGGAATGGGAATGTTCGGCAGGCGTTCACGCAACGGGGCGCGATACAATTCAATCCGCTGCAAGTCCCGCGCACGCCGCACGCAGATTCGGTAGGGAGTTCGATACTTCAATGGAATCGCTTCCTCTGGTGCGGCCAGCACAAAATCCCCGTCGCGCAGCAGGTCAATCTCAACTAAATTCACACCGGCATCAAGATACGCCCGCTGCTTCTTGCGGTACACCTGAATGCCCGCCTGTCCCACCTTGTTCGACCGGCTCAAGAATTCGATCGCGGTCACCACGCGACCGTCGTCTCGAAGGTCAATGATTTCGATATGCCGTGAAACCGGGCGGTCGTCCAGGATCAAAACGCACGGTTCTGCGACCTGAACCGCGGTATCCCGAGGAGGCGACGCAACATCCTCATCGGGGGTCTCCACGATCAAGACGTCAGGGTAGACCGTCCCCTCCCACGCGCCGTCGTCGACAACCCGTAATCCTTCCTCAACACGGGCCTGAAGGTCATCGGGAAGTTCGAGGTTGATTTGCCGGCTGGCGTTGGACATGAGACGCGTGTGGACGTCGCCCCAATAGGCCTCCAGGTACGGATCCATTCCAGGAAACGGACTGGGCACTGATGGAATTCCTCACAGGGTTGAATTGAGCGCTCAGGGCGATTATCGCAGACATCCCAGCGCGCCACCACTTTGCGGGACCATGGCTCCAAAATCCCAGGGGCTGCCCACGACTTTGATCGAAAGCGGCAGCCCCTCGGGCCGTTCGCATGGCCCAGGGACGCGTTTTTTCGCATCGGACGCACACCGGGGCCGGCACTCAGAGAGTGCCGCCTACGTTGTTTCGGACTGCGGAAAAACGGAGGATTCCCGCAACGTCGCCCGCATTTTCTAAATGCGCGGCCCGCTGTGCGCGCGGCGGCGGAATCGTCAGACCGACTCCAATACATCGCGCCAATACTGCGGCATTCCGCGCCAGGCCGACAAATAGGTCGCCTCCAATGGGATTGGAATCTGGTGATCGGTCCGTAAAAAGAGCGGCATCGCGGGGAGTTCCGTGTAAATGGCACAGCTCTCGATCCACGCCTCCACCGGTTCACCCGCGCAGTACGCTGCAAGTGTGACTGGTTGGAATTCATTCTGGTTTGTCCACTCCTCGTCGAATGCCGACCAGATCTCACCATGCAGCCCATTCGGAGCGGCAGTGGTCGGTCCAAACAGGTCGATCATTGAAAGATGGACGCCATTGTCGATCAACCGAACCGCCTTCGATGTGAAGGCGGCCACCGCTCCCGGGCTAAGGATGTTGCCAGGTGATACAATTTCGATCACCGCGATCAGTTGATGACCGCTGACATGGCGAATCGCAAGACTGCGCCGCGGGCGGGCGGTCAGTCGGATCCCGGTCTTCAGCGGAACCTCGGCCACGGCGACGGAACCTTCATCCTCCCGCGCTGGCGGAGTGACACTTCGCGGACTCCCGGCGTTCAAAGTCAGGATATCGGCGATCGCACCACGCAGATGCTGTTCCGCCAAGGCATAGTACCCTGGCGGAAGCAGTCCCTCGTTCAATGCTCCCTGCAACTCCGAGATCCAACGCGTGTGAAACGCATGGAAAATTCCGGATTCCACCTGTTGCCAGTCATGGGTCGGCATCTGCGATTCCGCAAATGGGTTTGTGAAAGGGACGGGGCAACATTCAGTCTATCATGGATGCGACCGTGAATGCACCGGTGATCGGGGTGGACAATAATAAGTCGGCTCGGCCAGTGTCGACGTGCAGAGGACGGCCTGGAATTGGCCATTGCTTGAAGACCTGACCTCACCCGCCGCTGGCCCCCACGACGCACTTCGACACTCGTCGTGCCGACCGTCCGCGAAACAAGCAACAAAAACGGTTTTGATTTCGGACGGGTTCTACGGAATTTCAGCCAATACCGCCGCCGGCAGTCGGACCGAATGATAATGGCACAACGCGATCGCGGCGGCGTCGGCGACGTCGTTGGGTTCCAGGATCGATGCGAGCCGCAATTCGGTCTGAACGGCCCGCTGCACCTGATCTTTACCCGCCTTGCCACTTCCCGTCAGCAACCGCTTGACCTGGCGCGGGGCATAGCTAACGACCGGCACATCGCGCAGGGCGGCGGCGTACAGAATCACGCCGCGGGCATGAGCCATCAGCAACGCGCTCTGTGGGAATTGGCCGGTCGAAAAGACCTGCTCAAGTGCCATCACGTTCGGACTGTACTGCTCGAACACCTCCCGCAATCCGTCTCCAATCTCTCGAACCCGCTCGGCGAGCGTCATTTTGGGGGTGGAGCGAATGACTCCCGCCTCGCGCAAAATCGGACCGCGCGCGCCCCGTGCCAACACCGCGTACCCGGTGCGGTTCAACCCCGGATCGACTCCCAAAACCAATAGGTCAAGAGGCATGGCGGTCTCAGAGAAGGACGCGGGGGGAACTCGAAATTCAGACGGCGACGGTACGGCTTATTCGCGCCGCCACGTCACTCCCTCGGTCCGATCTTCGACGACCACCTTCAACGCCTTGAGTCGGTCGCGAATTTTGTCACTCATCGGCCAGTTCTTCGTCGTGCGCGCTTCGGCACGCAGTTCAAGAACCAGGTCCATCAACTGGGCGGCGAACCCATCGTCTGCCGCCGCCGTTTTGGCGAGTGGTTTGACGAACACCCCCAGCAGTTGCGACAGCTCGCGGAGCAGGGTCATCGCCGCCACCAGCGACGCGATCAGCCCCGCATCTCCCTTGCCGGCCCCTTCCAGTTTCTGATCCTGAATGAACCCGTTAATCGCCTTCCGCAAATCGAACAGGACGGCGACCGCTCCGCCGGTATTGAAATCGTCGTCCATCGCCTCGAAATACCGCTCTTTGCAGCGGTTCAATTCGGCGGCAAATGCCGCGGGGGCGGCGGGAATGGGGGTCGACCGGTCGCGAGTCCGCGGGGCGGCCAACTGGTAGAAATCCTGCCCGGTGATTCGCTGGAACGCTTCAAACAGGCGGTAGAATCCCGCGAGCGAATCTCCCTTTTCCGTGATGTTGTCGTCGCTGAAGTCGATGGGACTACGGTAATGGGTCGAGAGCAAAAAGAATCGAATCGTTTCGGGAGCATGCTTTTCAAACAGCAGCTTGACCGAAGCGGCCCCTTTCGAACCTGCCAGCTTGCCAGCCTCTTGCGCTTCTTTGTCGGGAGCGACGGCGTCACCGTGTCGATCGTGGCCGCCGCCGACCTTTCCCGCCTGCTTCCCCGCCTGCATCAGACCGTTGTGCAGCCAGAATCGGGTGAACTTCTTCCCCGTGCAGCATTCCGACTGCGCCAGCTCGTTTTCGTGATGCGGGAACATCAGATCGAGACCACCGCCGTGGATATCGAGCGTCTCTCCCAGGTATTTCATCGCCATCGCCGAGCATTCGATGTGCCAGCCCGGACGCCCGGCCCCCCAGGGACTCTCCCACGACGGCTCACCCGGCTTCGACGCTTTCCACAGCGCGAAGTCGGCGGGGTGACGCTTGCGGTCGTTCGCCTCCACCCGCGTGCCGGCGATCACCTCGCTGATGCTGCGGTGACTCAAGGCACCGTAGTCGGCATCCTGGGTGACGTCAAAATACACGTCCCCCTGCAACGGATACGCACACCCCTTGTCGATCAGCGTCTGGATGATCTGCTGCATTTCGCGGATATGTTCGGTCGCGTACGGAAACAGATCGACCGAATCGACCCCCATGGTGGCGAGGTTGTCGAAGTAGTCTTGCGTCATCTCCCGCGCGAGCTTTTCGACCGTCGTTTGCCGTTCCGCCGCCCGGACGATCAGTTTGTCATCAACATCCGTGATATTGATCACGAATTTCACGTCGTAACCGCTGTACGTCAGGTATTTTTTGACGGTGTCAAAAATCACCGGTCCCACCATGTGCCCGATATGGGCCGGCTTGTACACCGTCGGCCCACACAGGTACATCCCGACCTTCCCGGGAACTACGGTTTCGAAGTCTTCCTTCTGGCGGGTGAGGGTGTTGTAGACGCGCAGCGGCATGGCGGAGAGGCGAATAAACGTACAGGGGACGGTTCAGATTCCGATGAACCGCTAGTGTAGGCCCGCCGGCAAAATCGGTACAGACGGATTTGTAGCCGGCACTCCCGAAATTGCGCTTTATGTACCCACCGGGGCATTCATGAGACATTCGCCGGATGGGGTCTGGATCGCGACGCCTGTGCCGATCACTCTGCGGGACGGTACAATGACATCCAGCACGCCTCCGAACCTCACATCGAATCGCTCCCTTTTCTTCGCCCCACCCTCCATGTCGCGTCCCCCCACTTCCACGCTCATCGGCCGCGCCCTGCGGCTCAAATGTCCACGGTGCGGCGAAGGCTCGATGTTTTCGGGACTTTTCAAGACCCGCGAGCGGTGTCCGCACTGTCAACTGAAATTTGAACGGGAGCCGGGGTATTTTCTTGGCTCCATTTACCTCAACTACGGACTCACCGCGTTCATTTCGACGGCGGTCTGGGTGGTGCTGCGGTTTGGGTACGGATTTCCCGCGCGGAATGTGATGATCGGCCTGGGGGCGTTTTGCGTTCTCTTTCCGTCGTTCTACTTTCGCTACGCCCGGGCGTTGTGGGTGGCGCTCGACTTGCGGTTCGATGAGAGCCAGTTCGTCGGCCTTCCCAAAACGCCTCCCAAGGATTCGCCATGAAAGACCACGAGATCGTCGACGTGTACACCGCCGCCAGCGTTGTCGAGGCGCATTTTCTCCGTGGAATTCTGGCCGACGAGGGGATTGAGGCGCATGTCGTCGGTGACTTCCTCGAGGGTTCGACGTTTCTGCTCCCCACGGTGACCCAACCCCACGTGTGGGTCCATACCAATGACGCCGAACGGTCACGGGAAATTCTGACCGCCTGGGAGCGTTCGCGCGAAACCCGCCCGGAGAATGACCGGGTTCCCGCGACCTGGAAATGCCCGACGTGTGATTCCGAAGTGGATGCCGAGATGGATTTGTGCTGGCAATGCCAGACGCCGCGTGTGGGGGTATTAAAGACCGCAATCGTAGTGCCTAGAGCGGGGTTAGTTCAGAAAGTTGCCCGGAGACCCCATCCGGCTTGCCCGGATGGTGAATCAGATCT
>JAPLOC010000717.1 GCA_026692825.1 Planctomycetota bacterium
AGCCGGCTGACCAGTTGTGTGATATTCGTCGACCGGGCGGAAATCGGTTCGTTCGACAACCAGGCGTCGAGATCATCGGCCAGTTCTGTCGCGCTGCGATACCGCAATTCCGGCGGCTTCTGCAAGCACTTCATTGCGATCATCTCGAGATCGGAATCGGCGCTGGAGTTCAACACACGCGGCGGGACCGGGTCGTGTTCCAGGACCATCAGCAGCAGATCGACCGCCGACGCGGCCTGAAACGGCGGTCGGCCCGTCAAGCACTGATACAGCACCGCCCCCAGACTGTAAATGTCGCTCGCTGGCCCGACCTGCGTACGTCGACCGGACGCCTGCTCGGGAGACATATAACTGGGTGTCCCCAAGATGACCCCCGAGCGCGTCAGTTGTTCCAGATTCTCTCCCACGTTGGCCCCCTCGGGAAACCAGCGTTCCAGCATGCCGCGCGTGGGATGTTCACGTCGACGTGACTCTCCGCTCGATGGAAGGTTTGTCGTGACGGCATTCGACCCGCTTCCCGCGGTCGTCATCTCGACCCGTTTCGCCAGACCGAAATCCCCCACATGCGGCCGACCGTCGATGTCGATCAGGATATTCGACGGTTTCAAATCGCGGTGGACAATGCCATTGGCGTGCGTATAGGCGATGGCCCGCGCGATTCCAAGCATCAAAGTCGCCGCTTCACGCGCCGGCAGCGGGCCGACCGCCAGTCGCGCGGCGAGCGTCGTCCCCTGCACAAACTTCATCGTGAAGAACGGCTGTCCGTCAACCTCTCCCACTTCATAAATCGGTATGACCTGGGGATGGTCCAGGTGGGCCGAAGCGGCCGCCTCGGCGCGAAATCGGGCCAGCTCACTCGGAGTCGCCAATGCCCCTTTGAGAATCATCTTGAGCGCCACGATTCGCCCCAGACTCAATTGTCTGGCGCGGTACACGACCCCCATGCCTCCTTCTCCCACCTGTTCCAGCAATTCGTAGTCGCCAAACACTCGGCCGGATGGTTCGCGAACCGCACGCGTTCCGGGTGAACCCATTCCTGGACTTCCCCGCGTCGAACTCCCTGTCCCGGGCTGATCCAGCGTGTCTCCCAAAAAGTCGGCCATTGCCGCGACATGCCACAATTCGCGCAGCTCCACAGCCAGATCCGGATGCTCTCTAGCGAACACTTCGACGTCGGCTGATTCTCCCCGACGGGCCCGCTCGGTCAGTTTCGCGAAGATCTCGGCAAGTCGCGTATCGCGATCGGCTTCAGGCATCTCGGTCGTAGGGAGGTCGAAACGGGACAGGGAGGATCAGGAGGCAGTTGTGAGTCCGTCCAAATCGCGCGGGCTTTGTCGCTCGACGCCATTCAGCCGAACGCGCCGAGGAAATCGGGATTCCGATCATACACCAATTCGAACTGACCGGGTGTTTTGGGCCCCCGACTTCTGGGATCGATCGACTGTCGGAAGACTCACCGCAGAGAAACCGTCGTCCGTGGGCGGAATTAACTGAATAGTCGTCCTCGGGCCACAATCGAAGGTTTTGGTGATAAGTGCGACGCTGTGCGATTGAAGCGGGTCAGTCGTGCGAGCGTCTACGGACTTTGTGGTTGGGATTTGGGCAGTCCTCGCCCCAAAGCGGGCTTTTTACAAATTCTGACCGAACTGCGGATTGTGGCTGTCTGGCTCTGAGAGCGCGTACGACCGACGGAAAGAATTTGACAGGATGAAGAGGATGAAAGGGATGAACAGGATGGAGTTGCTCCTGTCAAAAAAACGACAGCACGCTTGTGTGGATTGGTGAATGAGATCCTCGCTCCGTCAGACACGACACGCACCGATCG
>JAPLOC010000718.1:0-2835 GCA_026692825.1 Planctomycetota bacterium
ACCTGCCCCTCAAGGGGGCAAGGGTCTCGGGTGCGAAATGTCTTTTGGTGGCGCTCGCGGTTTCATTGCGCGGTTCGTCCAACTCCCTCCTGGTTACTTTCTCTTCACCACTTCCAGATCTTCTGGGGTTTTGATGATCGTTCCCAGGTACGGCAGGTGGGCCGACTCGACCGCCAGCGCCAGACGGTCGTTGCCCGTCGCGACCGACAGCACCTGCAGCCACGCCAGCAGTTCGCCGGTCGCGGGCTTTTTCTCCAGCCCCTTTTTGTCGCGGATCCGCCAAAAGCAGTCGACAGCCGTCCGCAGGAATGTGTCGTCGAGCGCGCGGAACCGATGCCGATGGCTTTCAACGGCCGTCTGCAAAAGCGGTTTCGTCAGTTCAATATGGTGCGTCACGCACCGCCGCAGAAACGCGGGGGGGAGTCGGCGTTCGTCGTTGGAAGTGATGAACACCAGGGGACGCAGCGGTCGCGCGCAGGTCACCGGGGGATGATCGGGAATCTC
Source organism: Planctomycetota bacterium (assembly GCA_026692825.1). GTDB lineage: Bacteria > Planctomycetota > Planctomycetia > Planctomycetales > Planctomycetaceae > UBA10511. The sequence goes on from JAPLOC010000718.1 coordinate 505, forward strand.
CTGGACGTGGAACTGCATCTGGTCGATTTCGTGCAGCAAATCGTTGGGGAAGTCACGCGGGGCCTTGTCAATCTCGTCGATCAGCACCACAGTGGGGAAGCCGGTTTCCGTGGCACGATCGAAGGCCCGCCAGAGTGTCCCCTTCTTGACATAGTCACGCGGATTGAGCCTGCGCCGGGCGGCCGCTTCATCGACTTTCGCCAGTTGCGCGTCGTGGAAATACTGCACGGTGTCGAAGTCGTACAGCAGGTCGTTGCCCGCACTGGTCGACTTGGTCTGAAAATGAAAGGGATCCCCCAGTCCCAGCGCGTGGGCGACGTAGTAGGCCGCCTGCGTCTTCCCCGTTCCCGGCTCTCCTGTCAACAGCAGCGGTTCGCCGATCGCGATGGCTGTGTTGATGGCCGTTTCCAACGCCTCGTCGGGCCGATACAACGAGGCCGTTTGCGCGAGGGAATTCCGTGTCTCGGGAGCGTCGCTCCCCGATGGCCGGTGCGGTTGCAGTCCCGGACGGTCGAGCAACTGCCGACGGAGGTCGTCGCCGATCGGGGAGGAAGCGGTTCGGTTGATGAGTTGGAAGCGGTAGTCGGGCATTGGGGAAATCAATCGTCCATTCCAAAACTGTCGGAATCGGTGTCGCTCGCGCCGGCCGCCGACTGGTCCAGCGATTCCGTGTAACCTTGTTCGACCAGTCGTTGCAGCTCCGTCAAGGTCGCTTCGTAACGCCCGAAAGTCTCTTCCATGATGCGGTCAATCACCTCGGCCCGCCGGTCTTCTGGAATAAAGATCTCGTGATCCTCCAGAAAAATCGTAAGATCTTTGCGTTTGATGCTCTCAAGCGGATCCAAAACATCCAACCGCAGCCTTTGCAGGCCGGGTTCGTCATACCCCGCCCGCGTCAGTCCCTCGTGAAACGCATCCACTTTGCCCTTGCCGGCGCGGAACGAGAATCCCAGCAAGTAAACGTGGTCTTCGTCATCGAATGCTGGAAGGACATGATCCCACCACCGCAGATAGGTCAACAGTGATTTCGGATCCATCGTCGTTTTGGAAGTGACGTGCGGATGATTGATCACGACCAGCGCCCGCGTGTTCGCCGCCTCGTCGCGCACACGCGAGTCAATCTGTGGCACCGTATCGACTTTGAACACTTCACACAGCATCTCTTCAAACGCGCGTTCCGAAAACGTCTGCCGGGAATCGTCGGCGTCGCGATCTGGCCAGCGGGCCAGTTTGTGAATGACGGTCACGTTGTAGAGTTTCGGCTGGAGGCTGACCGTAAGACGCTCGTGAAAGAGCTCCATTCCTTGGTCTTCTTCCCCATACCAAAGGAACGCGTGGGCTCTCCGCCGCGACTGTCCAGACAACATCTCCACCGTTTCGCCCAACACGCTACGAAACTGATTCCGTCGATCCAGACTCAATCGCCAATGTGGGTCGTACGATCGGACCGTCAGCGGCGGATTGGATTTCCACTCGCGGTAATGCGCATGAATCACTGGAGTGAACCAGTTCGGACTCGTGCTGCTGAGATTCAGTTTTCCCAGCGACTGGTAGTTCCGGGCGACAGCCGCGTGCGGCGGCAGACCTTCCTTCAAAAGCTGCCGCCAGAATTCCAACCCCTGCGCCTGCAGGGCGGCGACCGTGCCGAACGAGCGATTCGTCACGACGCAGTGTGCCACGTCGGCCAACTGCCGGCCCGCACCGAGAAGACCGCCAGAATCCCCCCCGCAGCAATTGACGTAGACGAGTTTCAACTTCCGGTTGGACTGGCCGTTCCCCCGCAGGGGGTCGGCGAAGTCGCGCATCGCTTTGATTTCCGCTTTTCCGTTGACTCCGGCAAACGCCAGTCGGCTCTCGGTTTCTGTCCCTGGCCCATAACCATAGAAGTACACCAGATCGAAGGTCTTGTTTTCCAACGCCAGACGGTACTCGTCCCAGGTGGTGACAAAGTGCAGGCACTCTGCCCCCGCCTGTTGTGGTGACACTTCTTCGAGCAATCGCTTCAGCGCCTCTTGGTGACTTTTTCCCGAGGTGCGGTAATCATGCGGCTCGGGTACGACGACCAGCAATTTCGGCGCGGGGGGAAGTTCCACTTCGTGCAACTCACCATCTGCCACAAGCGAAACAGTCCAACCCCTGCTGCTGACCAGGAACTGGCCCTCGCGAGCGAGCAGCGGCCACGGCAGTGCCGCCAGATGTTCGTCCCCCGCGTCAACCCAAATCCGCAAGTCGATGTCGCGTTCAGTCTCGAAGCGGTTGAGTCGGCCAAACGTTTCCGCGAACAGGTGCTGGCCGAGTTCAATCTGGGTTCGTTCGCTGAACTGCCAGGAC
>JAPLOC010000718.1:2858-4044 GCA_026692825.1 Planctomycetota bacterium
CGGGTCCGTTACCGGGGATCGGGATTCCGACGGCGGGACCAAGCCGGCAGTCCTCCTCGGAATTCCCGCTGGGATTTTCAGACGTCCAGCAACGTACGCCGCAGGTCCCCGTCGCCGAGAGTTGGGTGAATTTCAGATTGACGGTTTTCATTGCGAACCGGTCGATCGGACTTCGTCGAACGCTGCTGGGGAAACAGGTGTGTGCGAGACGGGGGTTGGGGAGGGAGGATAGTCGATGGGCGGGAGGGAGGGGAAGGAAAGGCGGAAGGATGAAGGATGAAGGCGGAAGTACCGATGACCGCTGGGGGTCATCGCGGCGCAGCCGCCGGCTTCCCCCCTCTCCCCGCGACGGACATCGCCAGTCACGCTCGGCTCCGCTGCGGGGAGAGGGGCCGGGGGTGAGGGGTTTCCCCTAAATGGGGCCACCCAATATAGACAATCATCGGTCGTGGCAGTTTGATGCCACTTTATTCAACGGCCCGCTTGGTCGCGAAATTGGGTGCTACGTACGACTAACGGAAAGAATTTGACAGGATGAAGAGGATGAAAGGGATGGACAGGATGGAGTCGCTCGCCATTCCTGCTCTCTGGATAAGTGGTTGTTTCACCGATCCAAACAAGGTGGATGGATCTTGCTCTCCACTTGGTGGAGGAAGGGTTAGCCGCCGGTTTTGCTCCCCTTCCTGGCCGGTGCACATGTTAGGCATGAACTTGGGAGAAATACCGCACGCGGCTGCGGGCCAGTCATTTCGCCGCCGAGACCCCTGTCCCCTTGTGGGGCAGGTGAACCAGATCGCAGGCTAACTTCCGACACCACAACAGGTCGCAGACCCCTTGCCGGCTTGCCCGGCAGGTGAATCAGACCTGCGCTCAGATGCGTGTCGATCGCGTTGGTTTGCATAATCGCCGTACTGGTCCGTCGGGTGTTTGTTATACTCCCGGCGGCCGAAAACTCGACATTGCACAAGAGCCGGAAGAAGTTTTGCGAAAACCGAATGGCGGCGGGTATTGGTGACGGCCCCATCCGCCTTGAGCGGATGGGGAGAAAGATCGATGGCTAACCCCAAACCACATTTCGCAGTCCAGATAGGGGTAGGGAGGACCGATTGGTTTCGGTCCCCCCTCCCTCCGAACCGGACGGGCGGTTTTCCCGCATCCGGCTCTCCGGTTGATGGTGTTACCCCAG
>JAPLOC010000719.1:0-595 GCA_026692825.1 Planctomycetota bacterium
CATTGCAGAACGCGGATGGGTCGTTCTCTTCGGACCACTTCCTCGGCCCGGGTCAGAGCCAGGAGTTCTTGAAGCGAATCACGACTTCGGGGCATCAACTGGAATGGCTGATGATGGCGTTGCCGCAGAACCGGCTGAATGAAGAGTGGGTGCAGCGCGGAATCAACAGTGTGGCAAAAGACCTGATTGTGAATCGCAACGTGGAAGCCGACTGCGGTCCGCTGTACCACGCGTTGCACTCTCTGGTGCTGTATCGCCAGCGCACGGTCCCGGGTTATGAAGAGCCAAAGATCAATTCGCCCGTGAAACTCGCGGAACGGAAGCACAAGGGGAAAGGGGCACCGACGACCGAGCCGGCTCGGGTTCCCCAGCCCGCCGCGAAGCCCAACCCCGCTGTGAAGTCGGCGAGTCGGGTTGTGGATCTGGATGAAGAAGTGAGCGCGAAGCGATAGCCGCGGCTGGCCTGGAAAGATAAGGAGTTCGACCGATGGCGGAATGGGAACTGGCGCAGACACACCCGTCAGAACAGCTCGCCCACCTGACCTTTTTCTCGATGAAGAAGGTTCAGTCCGGGGGAGAGGTCGAATTCCGCATC
>JAPLOC010000719.1:613-2057 GCA_026692825.1 Planctomycetota bacterium
CACCGTCCGTGAGTTTATCACGCAGCAGGACAAGTCGATGCGGTTCTTCGCCGAGGCCGACCGGCAGACGAACCAAAGCGTCGCTCCCTACACGCCGACCGGCTAGGGCAGCACGCTGGTCAAGGCGTTGTCAGAGTGTCTGCGGGCGATTCACAAATTCCCGTATGAAGGGGAGCTGTGAGCGACGGGGGTGGGGCTACTTCTGTTGCAGCTTGATCCGTGTCACGCGTCCAAAGCGGCCGGCGGCACCACCCGGGGCCGGTAACAGTCGCAGCGCCGCCGGGAACCACATCGGACGGGGTGAGCGTTCGTCTGTCAGTTCGGTGCGCAGGGGGAGCTTGACCGATTTCGCCGCGGACTTGTACGCGTCGACCGAAATCGGGTGGACATAGACCCGCCGATTGGCGATCAGTCCCGCGAGTGTCTCGGCAAGTTCCTGACTCATCCCGGTCCACAGAACCACGTTGGGGTCCGAACGCAGCGCGAGTCCCAGATCGCCATCGACAGGGGGGTATTTCGCGAACTTTTCGTGAATTGTCGCAAATGTGGCCGTGTCGTTGCGACGCAGGTATTCGACGATCCCCGCGTTGATCTGCCCGTGTTCGGCCAGATCCTGCCAGGGTTCGACCGGTTCGTCATCGTCGATGACCGGGGCGAGAGCTGCCTGGCGTTGTTCGTCTTCGATCATCTGTGTGACGCGGCTGTCGAGGGTCGCCCGACGACAGCGCGACGAGGCCCATTCCCGCAGTGCGAAGACCCGTTCTTCCATCGTCACCGACAGGGGAACCGTCTGCTCGCGCGAGCGTTCGAGATCCTCCTGGGCCAGAACCCGGCCATTGCCAAACGCGTCGATCATCGCCGCGACGACGATCTGTTCCAGCTCGGCACCACTAAAGCCCTCGGTCCGGTTCGCCAGATTGTGAATGTCGTATTTGTCGGGTTTCCAGCCACGTTTGGAAAGATGGATGCCAAGGATGTCGCGGCGTTCGTGAAAATTGGGGAGATCGACGAAGAAGAGTTCGTCAAATCGGCCGCGGCGTAACATTTCGGGAGGGAGATTCGCGACGGAGTTCGCGGTCGCCACAACAAAGACCGGCTGTTTGCGATTTTCCATCCAGGTGAGGAAACTGCCGAACAAGCGGGCCATGACCGCATCTTGCGACTTGTCGCTCTCATTCCCGAGGCCGGCGAATCCTTTTTCGATTTCGTCGAGCCAGAGAACAGCAGGAGCGATCGTCTCCATCAGCCGGAGTACGTCGCGGAGGTTGCGTTCTGAGGTTCCGCGGTCGGACGAGAGCAGGTTGGCGACGTCGAGCCGAACGAGGGGGAAACTGAGGAGGCGGGCGGTGGCCCGGGCGGTGAGACTTTTTCCGCAACCTTGAACCCCCAACAGCAGCAGTCCCTGGGGCATGGGGATTCCCTGCCCGCGGGCGCGTCCGGTGAA
>JAPLOC010000720.1:0-2302 GCA_026692825.1 Planctomycetota bacterium
CCCCCCCTCCCCTGCCGGTCGCTTCGCGTGTTCCACACCGGCTCGTTGCACCAACGACTGTTTGTCTCGATCGACTCCCTGCAACTGCTTTTTCCCCAGCTTCAATTCCGTTCGGGCGAGTTCTCGAAACCGTTCGCCAAATCCCAGGCGATCGGCCATTTCCAGCGCCGCCGCCAGCGGCACGAATTCGAGATCCGGGTCGATCGTCACAAAGTCGAGCAGCACGAAACTGAAGTAGTCCACCAGCGACTTCTGAAGAAACTGTGGTTCGATCGAAGTATCGATTGACGGCGACGCGCTCTTGGCCGAGGAATATCCTTCGAAATACCGCCGGGCATGGGCCACGGCGGCGGGGGTCTGAAACCACTTGGGTTCCAGCAGCCCGTCGATCAGCCGGCACGTCGCGTTGGCGACCTGTTCCTGGCGCAACAGGTCGAGTTGCAGGAGGCCGGGTTCGCCTTCAATCATGCGGGATGTTAGTGCCTCGACGTCGGAATCCTGAATCGCCCAGAGCTGAATCGCGCGGGCGCGGATGAACGATTCCGGATGGGTGACACCTTCGGTTCCCTCCTGTTCGCGCGATAGAATTTCTTCGGCCTGCCGCAGGTACGATTCCGGATGGACGTCGCTGGTGCCGGTTTCCAGTTTGAGCAACGTCGAAATAACCGCCAGATGGTCTCCGACGACCTGAAATCCGCCCCGGTCGCAGACGATTTCAGTATAGAGTCGCGCCAACCGCCAACTCTCGGAGAACGCGGGGTGTGACTGCGAATCGCGACTGCAAGCGGCAAGGATCTGGTCGGCGACCCGCAACTCTCCCCCCTGTTGTTCCCAGAGATGGAAGTGTGTCAGTTCGTGTCCCAGCAAGGCGCGCAGCTCTTGTGAGTTGAGTTGCTCGCGTAACGGTCCCCGCAGAACGACATGGACCTCTCCCGGCAGATACGCCAGCGACGCGTTCAATCCCGGCGAATTCTGCTCCTGGTAGATCGTGATCGGCGCGACCACTCCCAGCGCCGACGCGACGTCAGCGGCCACGTTGTAGACCTCGGGTTGATGGTCGCGGTCAACCCGATATGTGGTCTTCAGCAGCTCCAGCCGCAATGTCTCGGCCTGCTCCGTCCGCACGCGATCGGCGGCGAACCAGTTCCACAGGGCCGGCTCATTCCGCTTGAGGAATTCGCAGATTCGAATGTGAAATGGATGCGGCTGCGGGCCGATGGGGAGTACGTTGACGCTCATTTTTCAGACGCTGATCCATCTTGCCGTCGTCCACGGCCGGTGTCACTCCATCTCGGCCAGCAGTTCCGTCCAACTCTCGACGTCGAGCATTCGTACGGCGAGCCCCTCGAAAACCGCCGGTTCGGTGATTCCGGCCACAGCCCTGCGAATCTTCGTCGAGGGCTTGCCAAACCGCTTCGTTCCCAAGGCGAGGAGAATTCGCCGGGCTTCTTCGCGACCTTCTTCCCGCCCCACCTCCCGCCCCAACTCCCGACCCTCTTCGAGAATCGCCTGGTAGGTGACAGATTCTTTCATGGAACGAACTCCCCGCAGTAGTTGGTTGGCGAACTCCTTCGGGTATTCTAACCCCAGGAGTACGTAAGTGGCAGTCCACAATGAGTCGACGGCGGCACGACCGCCGTCACGGTCGAATCGCTTCGCCATCTCCCTAACCAGGTTTGGCAATTGCAGCCGGGAAACCTTTGTTAACGGTGCCAACGGAAGTGTCCCAATCCCTCCCTCCAAAATGGCTTCGGGCGGAAGTTGCCACAGGCGTATGAGATCGTACTCGAATTCGAGATACGTCTTGCCGCGCGGCAGCTTGCATTGAAGGCTCCCCGTCAGATCCTTGCCATCGGCCCTCGGGCGAAGCAGAATCGCCACGCTACGAACCGGCAGCGCATGCCGAACGCCAAGAAGTACGTTGTAGTTCAGCAACCGCCGGCTGAGAGTCGCGTCATGGCCGGCTTGAAACTCCAGGTGCAAAATCCACGGATCGGGCTCATCGACGCGCAAGACCTTGTCCGCCGCCGCCGCCGTCACGGTGGAAATGTCGGCATCAATGACCGAAACCGGCCCGTTGACGCCGACGAACTGCGCCCAGTCTTGTGGGTAGTCTTCTGGGAGATGTTTTAGTATGGCGTCGTAGGGTTTGGACATGGTGCCGGAATCCTTGAAACGCGAAAAACCGGCCGGCTCACGCCGGACCGCTCGCCAGGTTTCCGTGGTACGGGCCACCCCCAAATCAGAGCTGGGAGTTCACCGAGAACTTGTACACCGTTGTCTGCGTGTACTTTTCGCCGGG
>JAPLOC010000720.1:2320-4676 GCA_026692825.1 Planctomycetota bacterium
GGTCGCAGCACGGTGGTGGGAAATTCCGATCGATTGGGCGAGTCTGGAAAGTGCTGTGTCTCGAGGCACAACGCGCCATGTTTTTTGTGACCACCGTTTTCGGGTGCGCCGTCCAAAAAGTTCGCGGAGTAGAACTGCACCGCCGGCTCCGTCGTGAACACTTCCATCACCCGCCCCGACTCGGGATCCTCCACCCGGGCCGCCAAGGTCAGCGCACCCGCCTTGGGTTTCCGCAGTACATAGCAGTGGTCATAGCCTCCTGGGGGATCAAACGCCTTGTGCGTTTCTTCGATCCGTGAGCCAATCGCGTGCGCCTTGGAAAAATCCATAAACGTACCCGCTGTCGCCGTCTTTTTCCCCGTGGGAATCATCCCCTCCCCCACCGCCAGAAATTCGTCCGCCTCCAGCCGCAGCGTGTGCTTCAACACATCTTTTCCAGAATTCGCGCCCGCCAAGTTCCAGTAGGCGTGATTCGTCAGATTCAAGACCGTGGGCTGTTTGGTCGTTGCCGCATACTCGATTTTCACTTCGTTCTCGTCGGTCAGCCAATAGGTGACGACCGTTGTCAATTCGCCAGGATAGCCTTCATCGCCATCGGGACTGACGTGGGTGAATTTCACCCCGGTCGCGCCGGCGGCAGTCACGTCCTCACTCGTCCACACCTGTCGGTCAAACCCCTTCTTTCCGCCGTGCAAATGTTCCGCACCATTGTTTTTCGCGAGCGTGTACTCTTTGCCGTCCAACACAAACCGACCCTTGCCAATGCGATTCGCGAACCGCCCGGTTGTGCAGCCGAAATACGCGGTATGCGCGACGTATTTTTCCGCCGAGTCGAAACCCAGGTTCACATTCGCCAACTGGCCGGCGCGGTCTGGGACATGGACAGCGACAATGCGGGCTCCGTAGTCCGTCACCTGCAACGACACGCCATTCTTGTTGACGCACGTGAACAGGTGAGTCTCGAGATTGCCGGGAACTTTTCCGAACGTTTGCTTCTTCACGCGGGAACCTCTCGAGGCAGTCGGGGTTTGGTCGGCGCAGACCAAAGTGGTGGCCGAGCTGGCGAGCGCCAGGCCGAACACCAGGAACAAACAACACCGCCAGCCAACAATTCGTTGGCGCGGGAACAATCGAATGCGAAATGCGGTTGTCATGGCCGGGATGATATCGGCCGCCTGAAAGACGGGCAAACATGGCAGGCGTCGCGACGGTTGGATACGATTCACTCCGAGCGGAATTCCCGCCCTGTGTCGCATGGAGGATCAACCCGATGGATCGAAGGTCACTGATACTTGCCGCCGCTGGCTTACCGCTGGGGCTGTGTCTGAATTCCCCGTTGGCGAATGGATCGTTGGCCCAGGCCGACGAGACACTGAGTTCCGCACAACTGCGCGTCATTGGCGTACTGACTGCCGCGACCGCGCAGGACGTTTTTCTGCTCCTGGATCTGGCGGCGGCCAGCCTCGCGAAAGAGGGGCTGTCGGCCGATCGCGTGCGGACGCTGTCGAAAGCGATGGTTCGTCAGCTCGACGGGGTCATCGGTCAGTTGCGGAAAATGGAGGATGTCAAACTGGCCAAGGACGATGCCGCGTTTGTTGATTCCGCCATGCAGGTTTGCCGATCGCTGCAGGATGACGCTCGCGCGCTGGGGCGGTACGCCGACAAGCAGACGAGTGCCGATCAAAAAACGTTTGAGAGAACGCACCAGAAAGCGGAACAATCGCTGCGCGAACTGCTGGATGAGAAGTCGGCGGAGTCTGGGGGTGAGTGAACCCCTGCCGTTCTCTGGAGCTGTGGCAATCGTCAAACGGGAGCGAATTGGCAAAAGGCGGAGCGCCGTGGTGACGGATAGTAAGGGGTTTACGCAATACCGTGCCCAACAGGAAGCGGTAGCGGATCCCGCTTCCTGACGGGCGCGGCTCTGTTTCGTTTTCCACCGGGTCGACATTTTTGCGACGCCATCTGCCGATTCGCCGGCTCAGTCCCCCAACCGGTGCGTGGCCAAATCGAGGTGAAACAGGTCCATCCGATCGGCCCGGTCACCGCCGGCGAGTGGAATCGCGTAATACTTCCCCGTGATCCGTTGCGCCGTCACTTCCAGGCGCAGGAACCCGTGCCGGTCATCGGTGTACGACTCCAGCACCGCAGGCACCCCTTCGACCCGATACGGTGTCCGCAAAGGAATTCCCTGCGGTCGGCCCACGTGGTGCAGGTTCCGATACCCCCCTGCCCCGGCGACGATCACCGGGACTTCGCGACCGCGCACGTGCCAGGTGAACCGCTGGTAATTGTGTACATGACCATGCAGCACCAGGTCGGGAACCCGGTCGCTGGCGGAAATCGCCTGTTCAAAAAC
>JAPLOC010000721.1:0-3087 GCA_026692825.1 Planctomycetota bacterium
CATCTCCCAACAGCTCGGCCCCAAGAACGGTCTGCCGCCCTACGTCGCCGTCCCCAACACCTTCCCCTCCTACGGCGCCGGCTACCTCGGCGGCGCGCACAACCCCTTCATCGCCGGCGACCCCAACGCGACCGGCTACCAGGTGCGCGACCTCACCCTGCCCGTCGATGTCGACTGGGCCCGCGTCGACAACCGCCGCTTCCTCGTCCAGCAGATGGACGCCAGATTCCGCAGCGTCGAAGCCAGCCCCGACTTCGCCGCCCTCGATGAGTTCTCGAAGAAAGCCTACGACCTGCTCAGTTCGCCCACGGCGAAGAAGGCCTTCGACGTCCAGTCCGAACCAGCCGCGCTGCGCGAACGCTACGGCCGCACGCCGTTCGGCCAGGGATGCCTGCTCGCCCGCCGACTGGTTGAACGCGGTGCCCCGCTGGTGACGGTCAACTGGGAGCGGGACGACGCCTACTGGGATACCCACGCCAAGAACTTCATCGATCTTAAAGGAAAACTCTGCCCGAATCTCGATCAGGGGTTTTCCACGCTGCTTGACGATTTGAAACAGCGGGGCCTGTTGGACGACACGCTCATCGTCTGGCTGGGGGAGTTTGGCCGCACGCCGCAGATCAATGCCAACGCGGGCCGCGATCACTGGGCCGCCTGCAACACGGTCCTCTTGGCGGGGGCGGGAATCGCTGGCGGCGCGGTGTATGGTTCCTCTGACCGCCTGGCCGCCTATCCCGCGTCAAACGCGGTGACTCCCGACGACCTCGCCGCCACGGTCTACCACTTGCTGGGAATCGACCGCGAGCAGACTCTTTACGATCCCCTTCGTCGCCCCTGGCCACTGTGCCAGGGGGAACCGGTCTGGGACATCATTGGTTGAGTCCGCGAAACGACCGCAGTTCAACCGCGGAAAAACAGCAGCGACACCAGCACAAAGATCGGAATGAGAATTCCGCCCGAATAGAGCATGTAGCCGAAGAAGCTGGGCATCTTCACGCCGTTCTCTTCCGCGATCGCCTTGACCATGAAATTCGGGCCATTCCCGATATAGGTGTTGGCCCCCATGAACACCGAACCGCACGAGATCGCCGCCAGCAGCTTCCAGCCGATCTCTTGTTTCAGGAATTCCCCCAGGTAGGCCCCTTCGACCGGCACGTCGTGAATTCCGCAGGCAGTGGCGGCGAACGCGATGTAGGTGGGGGCGTTGTCGAGGACGCTGGAGAGCGCTCCACTGACCCAGAAGAACTGCCACGGTTCACGGACGCCCAATTCCCCTCCCCGGGCGTTGAGAATCTGCAACGCGGGGGTCATGGTGACGAAGATTCCAATGAACAGAATCGCCACCTCCAGGATCGGACCGAACGTGAACTTGTTCGATTCGTGAATCGCTTTCGAAGTCAGAAAGTACGAGGCGATCGCGAGGCCCGCGGTCAATCCCTGGGGAACATACTGGGGCCACTCTTCACCGCCAAATCCAATCCGCTGCCCGGCACAGAACACCACCGCCACCACTCCCGCCAGCAGACCCAGGTTGTGCAATCCCAGCACCCGCAGCGGTTCGTGTTTCTGGACCTCTTCAAGCTGCGAGCCGGGACGTTCCAGTTCTTCTTTGTTGAAGACCTTCTGATCCCAGATGTTGAAGATCACCAGCAGCACGGTGTTCACAAACGCCCACTGCTTCCATAACGACAGGGTCTGCAGAAACGGAACCCCCTTCAGGAACCCCAGAAACAGAGGGGGATCTCCCAACGGGGTCAACAGACCGCCACAGTTCGAGACGATGAAAATGAAGAAGACCACGATGTGCGCCTTCCGCACACGCGAGGCGTTGGCGCGCAGTAGGGGGCGAATCAGCAGCACCGAGGCACCGGTGGTTCCCACCAGATTCGCGATGACGGCACCAAACGCCATCACGCCGGTATTCACCAGCGGCGTCCCCGAGAGTGAGCCTTTCACATAGACCCCCCCGCTGATGATATAGAGCGCCCCCAGCAGGCAGACGAAAGACAGGTATTCGTGCAGCGATTCGTGCAGGGCGTGAGCCCCGCGCAAGCCGAACATCCCCCACAACACCCCGACGACCGGCAGCGACAGTCCCAGCGCGATGATCGCCTTGTTCCGGTTATGTTCCCACCAGTGGCTGGCGAACAACGGCAGCAGGGCGACACACCCCAGCAATCCCAGGAACGGAAAGACCGACCAGATCGGGAGTTCATTCCCCAGTTTGGGACCGTCGTCGCCACCTTCGGCCCCGACGGCGACACTGGCGACCAGCACCGGCACAAGTGCCAGGAATACGGCCCGAAAATGCGAACACGCTCGAACGATCATGGATCAGGTCTGAAGAGAGGATTGGGGAACCGCAGCCCCCGCCACGACGGGGCGCTGGGGCTGGTGATTTCAGTCGCGTGGAATCGGAAGTGAGCGCCGACAAAGCTTAGAGTCTGGCTCCGTCAAATGCACGCGCGGTTCCGGGGCCAGGGCAAACAAACTCGTTCCCAAGGTCTCCTTGGGAACGCGCTCTTCCGAAGCACTGCTTCGGGCGGCAAACAATTCAGCGGCGGCGTCAACACGCTTTGCGATACTCTCACGAAGCAGAGCTTCGTGACGATGCGTTCCCAAGCAGAGCTTGGGAACGAGAGCTAGTGACATTCAACGGACGATTGCCCGCAACGACGGATTTGACGATGCTATCAGTCGCGTGAAATCCCGCGCTCCCCACCGCTGGCCCCGTTGCACCGATCCGACTTCGCCATGCCGACGATTTTCCTGTCACCGAAACGGCTCTGTTTCTGTCTGACTCTCTTGGGCGGATGGGCCATTGCCAGCCCGCTCTGTACTGCCGACGACGCGTCTTCGGCCCCGACCGGAATCGCGAAACGGATCCCGTGGACGACATCGCGGGTCGTCGGCCGGCCCGATCCCCCCTTGCCGTTCCAGGCGGTCCGGGCGTTTCCCAACCTGCCGCTGGAGTTTCCGCTTCATATCATCGCCGAGCCAATGGGGGCGGTCGGTTCCCCGGAGGGTCGTCCCGAACGGATCTTCATTGTCGAGCAGAAGGGGCGGATCATCGTCTTCCCCAACGAC
>JAPLOC010000721.1:3104-3873 GCA_026692825.1 Planctomycetota bacterium
GACCCGGCTGTCAGCGAACGGGTGACGTTTGTGTCGATTGAAGATCACGACACGTATGGCATGACGTTCCATCCCCATTACGCGACCAACCGGTTCGTATACGTCTTCAGCAATGGTCCGCAATCGGACCCAAAAGAGCGGTTCAATCGCATCACCCGCTTCACCGTGCGTAACGAGGCACCGTTTGATTGCGACCCGACGAGCGCACACGTCATTATCGAATGGGCTTCGAACGGACATAACGGAGGGGACATGGCGTTCGGCCCCGATGGCATGCTGTACGCGTCGGCGGGGGACGGAACGACCGATTCCGACACGAATCTCACCGGTCAGAAGATCAGCGATCTCGTGTCCGGAATGCTGCGGATCGACGTCGATCATCCCGCCCCCGGCATGAACTACGCGATTCCCCCCGACAATCCGTTCCTGAAGATTCCGGGGGCGCGGGGCGAACTGTGGGCGTACGGTTTTCGCAATCCGTGGCGGATCCATTTCGATCCGCAGGGGAACCTCTGGTGCGGCGACATCGGCCAGGATCAATACGAGATGATCGAACTGGTCCAGAAGGGGGACAACTACGGCTGGAGTGTGATGGATGGGGGCCACCCATTTTATCTGGAGCGCGAACGGGGTCCGACCCCAATTCAAACCGCCGCCATCGTACACCCCCACTCCGAGGCCCGCTCGATCACCGGAGGGGTCACCTACCAGGGAAAACGGCTCGAAGGTTTGAAGGGGGCGTACATCTATGGTGACTATGGCACAGGCA
>JAPLOC010000722.1 GCA_026692825.1 Planctomycetota bacterium
GCATCGTCAGCGAACTTGGCCCCCGAAATCCTGTTTGCAATTGTCCAATCGATCCAAACCGATCGGCTCGACGGTGCCAGGCTACTTTTTCGGCTTCTTCGCCTTTTTCGCGGCCTTGGCCTTTGTGGCCTTCTTGGCGGCTTTCTTCGCAGGGGCCTTGCCGGCCGAACCGAAGATCTTGTCAAAACCTTCAGCGAATTTCTCCGTCGATCCCGTGTGAACCGTGTAACCCGTCATCTGCGTCCTTCCTGATTTGTTGCGAGATTTCGCGAGACACTTCGTCCCGCGATTCCCGTCGATGATCCATCCTGGGCGTTCACTTGTGAAGTATACTGTAGGATAGTAGTCTCGCGATATGTCCGAAACCGCCGATCTCAACAGCCATTGGAATGCCCCGTTGAAAGGGCGCGGGACGGGACTGGCACCTCAGAATCGCTTCGTCCCCATCGCGGTCGTTCCCGATTTTGAACACTTCGAACATGACTTCGACGAACTGCTCGGTGACCGCAAGGTGCCGACCCAGTTTCTCGTCGACGCCAGTCAGTCGATCATTTCGGAAAACAACAGCCCCGATGTTCCCTTTCGCTTCAGCCTGAATCCCTATCGTGGCTGCGAGCACGGCTGCGCCTACTGCTACGCCCGCCCCTATCACGAATATCTCGGCCTCAATGCGGGCGTCGATTTTGAATCCAAGATCCTCGTGAAGGAACAGGCTCCGCGTCTGTTTCGGGAATTCCTCTGCCGAAAAACCTGGAAGCCCGAGTTGATCACGTTTTCCGGGGTGACTGACTGCTACCAGCCGGCGGAACGGCGATTTCGGCTGACGCGCGGTTGTTTGGAAGTCGCGTGGGAAGCGCGGCAGCCGATTGGTCTGATCACGAAGAACGCGTTGATTGTGCGTGACCTCGATCTGTTGAGACAGATGGCGGCCGAGAATCTGGTGGAGGTGAGCATCAGTCTGACCACTCTCAACCGCGAACTCGCGCGGGAGCTGGAGCCGCGCACCAGTTCCCCCGAAGCGCGACTCAAGGCGATTGAACAACTGACCGCGGCCGGCGTTCCGGTCCGTGTGATGACCGCCCCTGTTATACCGGGGCTCAACGATTCGGAACTCCCCGCGCTTCTGGCGGCCGCCGCCAAAGCGGGGGCCAAATCCGCCGGCTACGTGCTGTTGCGTCTGCCGCTGGCGGTGGAACCGGTTTTTCGCGACTGGATCGCCCGCTTCCGTCCCAGCCACGCCCCTCGAATCGAGACGCTCATCCGCCAGACGCGAGAAGGGGCCTGGAATCAGTCGCATTTCGGTTCCCGCATGCGGGGGACCGGCGAATTGGCCGACCAGATTGCGAAAACCTTTCGTGTTTTCTCACGGAAATCCGGCTTGGAAGCGAAACCGCCGACGCTCGACTACACAAAATTCCGTCCACCACGCGACGCGCGCGGACAGTTGCGTTTGTTCGATTGAAGCGGCCGCGCTACTCCACAAACATCAGCTCATTCGCCGACAGCAGCACCTGCGCATACCGTTCCCAGGGACTCAACTGGTTTGGTTCATCGGGACTGACCGATAGCGCCAGGAACTCCGATCCAATCCGCCGTTCTTCGTCGGTGGGATCGCGCGAGTAGAGCAACTGATAGGCGGCGGTGATGCGTGCCGAATCGTTGTCAAAACTCCCCCCCAGACGTTTCGAAAGGGCCCGCGAGCGGGCGGCCATGAACGGACTGTTCATCAAGAACAGGTATTGCTGCGGAATCGCGCTCGAGTTCCGCCCTTCACTGCTCGCCCTTGACGCCGGAAAGTCAAAGAGCCGCAGGAACACCTGGTGTTCGAATTGATCCCCGTTCCGATTGACGGCAGCGTACAGGGTACGCCGGACGCTGGTCATCAGATTGTCAACCGAGGGGCCACCCACGGTTTTATCGAGTTCCCCCGTGACAGACAGCAACGCGTCACGCCATGACTCGACATCCAGTCGCCGCGGGTTCGCGCGCCACAACAGGCGGTTGTCGGCGTCGACTGCCAGCCCCGCCGGCTCGCCCCGGCTGCTCATGCGGTACGTCGCCGACAGCAGGATCAGCCGCTGCAACCGTTTGATCGACCACGGAATTGGCGGATTCGCGCCGGTGGCGGCGGGCGCGGCGGCGTCGGGGGTCTGGAATTCCGCCGCCAGCCAGTCGAGCAGTTCCGGATGGGTCGGCTTTTCCCCCATCACCCCGAAGTTGCTGGGGGTTCGGACCAATCCGCGACCGAACAGATTCAGCCAGACGCGGTTGACGAAGACCCGGGCGGTGAGCGGGTTTTCGGGACTCGCGAGTGCCTCGGCCAGATCAAGCCGACCACTTCCCCGGGCGAACGCCGGCGCAGAATCGGGTGAGAGGATTCTGAGAAACCGGCGGGGCGCGATTTGTCCCGGTTTCCGTAGATACCCGCGTTGTTCACGAGCACATGCACCGCGCCGACCGGGTACATGGGGGGAGCGGTTTGGCGGAGTCGATTCAGCTCGGCGTCGAAGCGGGCGCGGTCAGCCTGCTCCGCTTCGGTCGGTTGTCGATTCTCTTTCTTCACCCGTTCATCCAATTCGCGGATCTGTTTCTCCTGTTCCTGGATCAGCCTCTGGTGATCGTGAAACGCCTTGACCGTCTCGGGGGGAACCAGCGGATGGTCGGCCATGCGGACGTTGTTGAACACCCCGGCGAGCGAGTAGTAATCGAGCTGGGGAATCGGGTCGAATTTGTGATCGTGGCAACGGGCGCACGACGCGGTCAGTCCCAGCAGGCCCCGGCTCAGAGTGTCGACCCGGTCATCGAGCGTTTCCGACTGCGCCTGGGCGATCGCGTCGGGATCACCGCCGTCAGAGACATAGGTCGGACCGAGCGCAAAGAAACCGGTCGCGGCGGCGAGGTCAGGACTGAGAAGATCCCCCGCGACCTGGGCCCGCAGAAACTGATCGTATGGCAGATCGCGATTGAACGC
>JAPLOC010000723.1 GCA_026692825.1 Planctomycetota bacterium
CCACCTGATCTCAGCCAATGCTCGAATCTGTCAATCCTCCCTGGGGTAACACCATCAACCGGAGAGCCGGATGCGGGAAAACCGCCCGTCCGGTTCGGAGGGAGGGGGGACCGAAACCAATCGGTCCTCCCTACCCCTATCGCTCAATGAATGTCTCGTTTTACCCCGTTCGGAGTATAGCGCGTTTCAGAGGCGTCGGCGAGTGAGTTGGGATTCTGCGCTTCCGCCTCATGGAGCGCATCGACGATTTCACGCCGCGCGGTGAGATAATAGGCGCCGCCAATCGCCGCGACTCCCAGCGAGACGACTCGAAACGCGAGTGTCGCGATAAATCCCGCCGCCGCCGCGGATTCCGCGCTGATCGATTCCGGACGGACAGCTTTGTAGAACTCACTGACAGCTCCTTCCAGAGCCCCCATGCCGGCGGGAACCAGAACGAACGCACCGAACAGCTCGGCGGTCGGCATGAAGAAAAAGTGGGTCGAGAGGTCGGGAGTCCAGGGTTGCTTCATCCAGAGAGCGCACAGGAAGAACCCGCTGATCAGCCCGGCATGGCCGACCAGACTGATCAACAACGCCATCACGACCGCCATCGGACGGGACTGATAGAGTTCCACCGAGTGAATCAATTCACCCAGGAGCTTCCCGATCTTCGGGAGACTTTCCAGTTTTCGAATCCAACGGGCGTGCGTGAACGCGGGGGTCAACATCAAGACCAGTCCCACGAGACCGGCTCCCGTGCCAACCCACATCAGTAGGCGGACGGTACGCAGTTCCGGTTGATCCAACGCGACCGCCGGTAGTAAGGAAGCGATCGCCCCCACCATGACCAGCGCCAGCATTCCCAGGATCCGGTCGAGAATGACCGTGGCAATCGCCGCGGCACGTCGTGACTTCTGATCGCGCGCCATGAGGATGGCTTTGACGATGTCTCCTCCTACTGCCCCAGGGGCGACATAGTTCGAGATCAGTCCAATGAACCCCAGCCGCAATGCGTCTCGAAATCGAAATTCAAACTGCTGCGCCCGCACCAGCAGAAACCAACGGAAAAACGTCAGGACGGCCGATCCCCCCACCAGTCCCAGCGCGACGAACAGGTAATCCCACGCCTTCGGAGTGTGAGCGATCTGCTCCAGCGACTCGCGATTGGCGATGTACAGCCAGGCGATGACTCCCAACGCGATGGGCCACTTGAGCCAGACCCACGACTTCTTCAGAAACTCCAAGCTAATCTTCCTTAACGCCCGCAAGTGACAGAACCTCGCGCCATTCCATGGCGGTGACCGGCTGAATCGACAATCGACTCCCCCGTTTGAGCAGCATCATCTCTTCCAGCGACTTGACCTCGAGCAGTTTTGACCGTTCGACCGGAACCGGGAATTTCGTGACCAGCCGAATGTCAACCATGTACCACGTGGGGTTGTCTCGCTTCGATTTCGGGTCGTAGTGCGAGTCTCCTGGCTCGAACGCGGTCTGGTCCGGATACCCCGCGTTGACCACGGTCGCTGTGCCAACGATCGCCAGGGGGGCGGCATTGCTGTGGTAAAACA
>JAPLOC010000724.1 GCA_026692825.1 Planctomycetota bacterium
ACGACAGCCACGAACCCAAGCTGGGACGCCCCGGAATCTGGCTGCCCGTCTGGATGTAGGTGATCGCGGGGTCGTGGTTGATCGCTTCGGTGTTCAGTGTCTTGACGAGACACAGGTCATCGACGAGGCCGGCGATATTCGGCATCAGCTCGCTGACCCAGGTGCCGTTCTTGCCGTGCTGCGCGAATTTGAACATCGACGGCGCACACGGCAACCGGGTCTGACCCGAGGTCATCTTGGTGATCCGCTGCCCATTGCGGACGGATTCCGGCAGATCCTTGTCGAAATACTCCTGCAGCTTGGGCTACCCGCTTCGCCCGGGGGGGGAAATGCAATTCCGACAGCTCGCCCAACGGTCCAGGGGCGGGGGTCGGCGTTTGGTCCGCAAACAACTCGGGATTGAGCAGCGACGCGAGCGCCGCCGATCCCAATCCGCAGGCCGTTCGTCCAAAGAAGTAACGGCGGGTGATCGCTTGCAGTGTTTCGGTGGTCAGTGTGTTCATGTATTGGATTCCTTCGAGTCCGCCGCAGTGCGGTCACTCTTTGGTTACGGTCTCGTCCAGGTTCAAAACCAGATTCGCGACCATCGTCCAGGCGGCGAGTTCGGTGGGGTCGATTGCTTCGTTCCGGGGTGTCTCGCCATAGCTGATCAGCTTGATAGCCGCTTCTTTATCGGCCTGAAATTCCGTCAGCTCGGCGAAATAGACCCCTAAAGTCACCGCGAGTTCCCGATCGGTCGGATGGCGCGAGGTCGCCCAGCGGAACAGGAATTTCGCCCGCTCTTCTGGCGTCGCGCCCCCCAATGTGATGGCACGCTCGGCGAACTTTCGGGCCGCTTCGACAAACTGCCGTTCGTTGAGCAGCACCAGCGCCTGCAGCGGCGTGTTGGTCCGCGCCCTGCGGACGGTGCAGTTTTCGCGCGATGGGGCGTCAAACGTCAGCAGCGCGGGAGGGGGCGACGTGCGCTTCCAGAACGTGTACATGCTGCGGCGGAACTGGGCGTCTCCCTTATCCGGCGTGAAATTCTGGGTGGTGCTGCCGACAAACGCGACAGCCTCCCACAGTCCTTCCGGCTGATACGGTTTCACGCTGCGGCCGCCGACCCGTTCGACCAGCAATGCGCTGGTGAAGAGGGCACCGTCCCGGAGAACTTCGCCGTCCAAGCGGAAGCGCGGGCCACGGGCGAGCAATTCATTCGCCGGATCCCGCTGCACGAGTTCTGGTGACACCTTCGAAGATTGCCGGTAAGTCGCTGACATCACCATCTGTTTCATGAGACGCTTCACGTCCCAGCGATTGGCGACGAAGTCGGTCGCCAGCCAGTCGAGCAACTCGGGGTGCGTGGGCCACTGCCCTTGAGAACCAAAGTCCTCCGCCGTCTTGACGATTCCGGTTCCGAACAACTGCTGCCAGAAGCGGTTGACGGTGACCCGTGCCGTCAGCGGATGTTGCGGCGAAACAAGCCACTGAGCGAAGCCAAGCCGGTTTCGTGGGGCGTCGGCGGGCGATGCATTACTGGCTTATGCGACATTGGCCATGTTGGAAACGGGCAAGGATACGGTTGCCACCATTCTAGGCTCCCTGGCTGCGGCCTGCGAGTG
>JAPLOC010000725.1 GCA_026692825.1 Planctomycetota bacterium
ACCTCGTCGGCCCGAACGTCGATGAGATTCTGGCTGACGAAAACGGTTCAGGAACCGTCACCTGGAGCCTCGCCGACAATTTGGGCTCGGTGCGCGATCTGGTGCAGTACACCAGCGGCACGAACACGCCGACGGTCGTCAATCACGTTGTCTACGACACATTCGGGCAGATCAAGAGCCAGACGAACACCACCTGGCAGCCGCTCTTTGCCTACACCGGCCGGGAGTGGGACGCCGACGTCGGCTTGTACTACTACCGCGCCCGCTGGTACGACGCCCGCGTGGGACGATTCATCAGTGAAGACCCGCTGGGCTTCGCCGCTGGGGATGTGAATCTGAGCCGATATGTGGCGAATTCGGCGACGATGTTTGTGGACCCGAGTGGACTCGAGGAGACGCCGGTTTATGAGGATCCATCGACACTTGTCCTGAGTACGGGAAAAACACCGTTTCGAACGGATAACCCATTTTCAATTGGTGGATTGGACCCCAATCAGCAGACTACGAATGTACCCCCTTGGCCTAATGCAGGTGCTGCGGCGATGACTGATCACGGTTTCGAGCAATATACACCACTCTTTTCTAGCCCCAATGGCATCACAGGAAGACTCTTCCTGCCGATGTCTGCGTCCAATCCACCCGACTATTCAAATGCCGACATTCTGGACTTTCTAAAGTTGTTGATGGACGCCGATGGCCGCACATTAGCCTCCAACACTGGAGTGCAAATGACTTGGAATCTCACCTCAGAACCGAGTGACAACCTAGAATTACGTGTGGCGGGACAGGTACGACAGCCGCTATCCGGACCAACAACCGCCAATGCGGCTGCGACATTCAATGTCGCTGACGCGATTTTGGTAGTTGGATATCTCGACTCCTATCTTGAACGGAATTTTACTGTTCAAGGGCAAATCGGTAGCACGAACGGCACATTCAGCACGAATTTTGTCGATCAGCACAACGCACATGTCGACCTGTTACTACCTGGCATCGAGGATCCCGACGAGTACGAACGGCGAATGTTGCGTGGCCAAGGCGCTTCCATTTCCGGGCGATTTGACTTCCAGAAGGACGGCCCAAACACCGCGATTGGTTTTGATTCCAGAGTTACGTTTTGGGATCGACGCGGTGTCGATACACAAGATCCGCTCTACCAATTCGAGATGGGCGTCGGGATTCATAGCCGAATCTCGCGCGATTTGAAGCATCAATTAGATGAGTTGGAAGTGAAGTTCGGACTCGACGTCCGATATTGACGGTTCGGATTGCCTGGTCGAGCGATTGAGCGGCAGTCACATCTTCATGGAAAGTCGTGAACATGAGCAATGTACACATTGGGAGACACAGCACATTTGTCGCCGTCATGTTTATGGCCACATGCCAACTCATGCACTCACCGGCAAGTGGGAACGAAGCTGACAAACAGGCCCGGTTTGGAAATAGAGTGTCTGTCGCCCTTGACGCGATTTCGCAATTGAACGTCCCGCGAGCGGAAAGCTCTATTGAGGAACTTGATCGACTTCTTCAAGCCAACCAAACATTATCACCGTGGCGGAAAGAGCGTCAGCGCCGAGCAGTGGATGAATTGCGTTTTCTGTCCCGCCGGTTAACCACCCACACAGCGAATGTAACGGAATTTGCAAGTCAATTCGCACTCGCGCGTCGTGCCGCCGCGCGCAAGCAGATGGCAGTGTCGAAATGGCACGGATCGCGTGCGTTAAAGGCACTCGCCTCGTTTAAGTCAGACACTCCTGAATTCTATTATGACGTTGCTCGCTACTATGTCGGCGCGTGTTCATCGCTTAATGTGTTTGAGCCGGACGATTTTTCGTTCGACGAGTTCGACACGTTCGCCACCGAAGCATGGGGTCACGAAAGTGGTCACGCCGGCGTCGTCAAATCATGGCAACTGACATTGCGGATGAAGATGTCAAACGGAGACGGTGTCGATTTGACTGAGTTTGTCACAGCACTTCGAATGATGCAGGAAGTGCGAGATGTGCATTCGGATGAATACTCTATCGCGGCAGGGTTATACGCGCTGCGACTCATACAACTGCGGCGTTTTCAACAAGCGTTGGAAATGTGCGACGAAGTACTTACGGATTCCGTGGTGGTCTTGGCGAATCGGTCATTGGATTGGGGTGGATCAATTGTGATTTATCGCATTCGTGCCGCCGCCTTGTCTGGTCTGGGTAGACATGCTGATGCACAAAAGGAATTTCGGATTTCTCAACGTAACAGCTACGGGCGAATTGGGATGGAACACTGTTTGAAGGCTGTGATTGCACTTGAGAGCGAGTCATTCGGCGATGCGGACAAATTCCGAACAATGTTGAACAGGGACTGGAAGTGTCGCAAGGAAATGTCCGTCAGTGATGGTTTCGCCGACGATGCCACGACTGCCGGTAATTGGGTAGAGACGGGATTTGTGACCACAT
Organism: Planctomycetota bacterium; assembly: GCA_026692825.1. Classification (GTDB taxonomy): domain Bacteria; phylum Planctomycetota; class Planctomycetia; order Planctomycetales; family Planctomycetaceae; genus UBA10511. Next base: position 2,445 of record JAPLOC010000725.1, read on the forward strand.
CTGAATTGAAACGAGTTGGGAGTCGCCTTAAAGAGGTCGGGAATGTTCAATTGGCGCTGCGAAGTGGCGACTACTCCCGAGCGACGGAGTTGTTGAGTGCGTACGTCCCGGCCAGTGGTGACAGCGCCCATTCGAAGCTGTACCCTGTTTGTGACCACAATTGGCTTAGTCAGGACAGTCCCGCGCTCCGCGAATTGAATCGCGCGCCTGCGACAAGCAATTCACGACGCGCGATTCAAATGGCATGGGCAGCACTTGACAACGACGCACGAGCAGTCGCTTTACTCTCCGAAAACCTGGAGCTTGGTTCGACAGCGCTCAAAAGGGATTTCGGACCGAAGTCTGCGAGTCTGTGGTACTTCCATCGGGCGGCAGCAAAGGCGCTGCGCGAAAGTGGAATGTTTCGCCAGGCGAGCGAGCAACTTTCTCAGGCGCGCAGTGTATTGAGTGCGGCTGGTAAAATTCAGTCACCGTTTGGTATCGTTCAGTCAACTGAAGAAATGGTCCTGGCCGCTCTACTGGGGGACGATTCCGTCGATCCGAAAAAGTATGTTCTGTCACGCGAAATCAAACTTCCGCGCACTATCGCTTTTCTGCCGCTCCGCGCCCATGAGGCGATGGCGATGGGAATGAACTGCGTTGTGGGAAAGGACTTCGCTGGTGCTGAAGCGTTTGGCAGTCATGCCGACTTTCTGTGCCGACACGAACACCTTCAGGAGTACAACGGGCCAGATTTCACGACGCCCCTGGCGCAGGCGCTCCGCGGAGCCGCCTACGCCCATTACGGCGAAACCGAGAGTGCGGAAAAAGAGTTCGCATCGATGAAGCTGGCGCTGGAAGGAGGAGAAGGGATCCGCGCTCCCGAATTGCGCTGGTTCGCGCTCAAGCTGTACGCCGACTTCCTCGAAAAAGAAGGGAAAACCGCCCGCGCCAAAAAGATCCGCCAGCTCTCCGAGGCGGAACTGCC
>JAPLOC010000726.1 GCA_026692825.1 Planctomycetota bacterium
GGTCCGACGAAAAGCCGCTGTGGCACCTGCAGCTGTCGAGCGACTCGCCGATTCAGTTTCACTCGATTCTGTACTGTCCGACGACGAATTTCGAGTTGATGGGATTCGGCGAGATTCAGCACGGAGTCAATCTGTGCGCGAAGAGGATTCTGGTACAGGACGATTGCCGCGACCTGCTGCCCGAGTATCTGCGTTTTCTGTACGGCGTCGTCGATTCGGCCGACCTGCCGCTCAACGTCTCTCGCGAGACCCTGCAAGACCACCGGTTGTTGCCGAAGCTCAAGAAGGTTCTGACGCGTAAGGTTCTTGATCATCTGGCGAGTGTCGCCGAAGATCAGCCCGAGACGTTTGTGGCCTTCACCAAACAATTCGGCGCGATCCTGCGGACGGGGATCGGCCAGGATTTCGAAAATCGCGAACGAATCGCCAAGTTGATGCGGTTCCATTCGACGAATGGTCTGGGGAGCGATCTGGTGTTGCCCGCCTCGGTTGAGGAACGGGCTGCGAAGCGAAGTGTGTCGCTTGACGAGTACATCAAACGGGCGGCGGTCGGCCAGCAGCAGATCTATTATCTGGCGGGTTCCGATCTGGACGCGATGACCCGGCACCCGCATCTCGAAGCGTTCCGCAAGCGGAATCTGGAGGTGCTGTTCCTGGACGATCCGGTCGACGAATTCGCGCTGACCCAATTGCGGACGTACGAAGAAAAGGAACTCATCTCGATCGATTCGTCGGACGTGAAGTTCCCCGAGAGTACCAATCCGGTGATCGAGCCGGAGCGCAAGTCGGCACCCAAACACTTCACGCGGGTCATCGAACTGTTCCGCGGTGCGCTGGACGCGAAGGTCGCCGACGTGCGCGAGTCGGACCGCCTCACCGACAGCCCCTGCTGCCTGGTGAATTCGCAGGGAACGATGAGCAGCCAGTTGCAGAAGGTGCTGTCGAACACCATGAAGGGCTTTGAGGTTTCGAAACGGGTGTTCGAAGTGAATCCTCACGCGGCACTGGTCGAACGGCTGTGCGATTTGTCGGTCAACACCGACAATGACGACTTCATTCGGGATTGCGGTCAGCAGCTCTACACGAACGCGTTATTGCTCGATGGCCTCATTCCGGACGCCGAGGAAACGACACGACGGTCGTTGCGGTTCATGGAAGAACTCTCGCGCTCCAAGTCGGCGATCGCGACGTAGGCTCGGTTCGGGATCGATATCTGCCCCCTGACGGAAGTGGCGTGGGCTTCAGGTCGCATTTACTGCGGTGCTGAGTATAAGATTCTCACTGAGCGGCCCGTGTCCCTGCGCGGGTCGAAGAATCTCTCCAGCCCTGTCGAGCGACTGCGATGTGGAACCTGCGCCTTCCGGAACCCGATCTTTGTTCACGCCGTGAACTTCTGACGCGGACCGGCATGAGGGTTGGCATGTTGGGTCTGGCCGGCCTGCTGGCCGACCCACACTCCCGGTCCGCGACCGCCGCTGGTCTCTCCGTCGCGGGAGCGACTCAACCCCTGGCACCCAGAGCGCCTCTGTTTCCCGCGAAGGCGAAACAGGTCGTGCATCTGTTCATGAATGGTGGGCCGTCACAGGTTGACACGTTCGACCCCAAGCCGGCCCTCGAAAAGTACCACGGGCAGAATCTACCGAACCCCAATCTGCGTACCGAACGCAAGACCAGCGGCGCGTACAAATCGCCGTTCAAGTTTCAAAAATACGGGCAAAGCGGCATTGAGGTCAGCGACCTGTTCGCCAAGACCGCGTCGGCACATATCGACGACATGTGTGTGATTCGCTCGATGCATGCCGACGTTCCCAATCACGAGCCGTCGCTTTGGCTGATGAACTGTGGCGACGGGCGGATGCCCCGTCCCGCGATGGGATCTTGGGTCACGTACGGACTCGGATCGGAAAACCAGAATCTCCCCGGTTTCATCGCGATGTGCCCGGCCGGTCTACCCGTGACCGGGGCGCTCAACTGGCGGTCGGCGTTTCTCCCCGGAGCCTTTCAGGGAACGTATATCGACAGCCAGCACACCGACGTGCAAAAACTGATCGAGAACATCCGCAACACCGGACTCACGACCGAACAGCAGCGGAAGCAACTGGACCTCGTCCGGCGGATGAACGCGAAGCACGAGGCCGATCGCGGCGGCGATCCTCAATTGGAAGCCCGCATTCAGTCGTTCGAACTCGCCTATCGCATGCAGACGGAAGCGGGGGAGGCGTTCGACATCGCCCGTGAACCCGAGTCCATTCGCGAGGAGTACGGTTCGGGACCGATCGGGCGTCAATTGCTGATGACCCGTCGGCTGCTGGAGCGGGGGGTGCGGTTCATCCAGCTTTACAGTGGCAACTTCCAGCCGTGGGACAACCACAGCAATCTTGAAGCCGACCACAAACGGCTGGCGGGAGAGTGGGATCAACCGATCGCGGCGTTTCTCACCGACCTCAAGCAGCGGGGAATGTTCGACAGTACGCTGGTGTTTTGGGGGGGCGAATTCGGACGAACCCCCGTTGCGGAACTGCCCGAACTTTCCGGTCGGGACCACAACCATTACGGGTTTTCGATGTGGCTGGCGGGAGGAGGGGCCAAGGGCGGGCATGTCCACGGTGCCACCGATGAATTCGGCTTCGCCGCCGTCGAAAACAAAGTCCATGTCCACGACCTCCACGCGAC
>JAPLOC010000727.1 GCA_026692825.1 Planctomycetota bacterium
CAGGCGGCGGATATCGCTCCGCTGCTGAAGACGATTCGGGCGGTCTCCTCGGAAGGGAAGGGAAACCGCGAGGCGGCGCAGGCGTTTCAACAACTGGCGAAGTCCGGCCCCGAGACGCTCCCCGCTCTCCTGGCTGGCTTGGATGGTGCCAACCCCCCGGCTGCGCACTACCTGCGGAATGCAATCCAAGCGATCAGCGACCGGGCGATCTCTCAGAAGGGGAAACTCCCCGTCAAAGAGATCGAAGCCTACCTCGCCGACACCAAGCATGACTCCCGGGCGCGTCGGCTGGCGTTTGAACTGCTGGTCGCCAGCGACCCCGCGAATCGCGACCGGCTGATTCCGGGAATGTTGAACGACCCCAGTGTCGAACTCCGGCGCGAGGCAGTGGCTCGGGTTATCAGTCAGGGGAACGACGAATTCGACGCCGACAAAAAGGACGCGGCGGCGGCGACGTACCGCAAGGCGATGGCTGCCTCGCGCGACGATGATCAGGTCAAACTGCTCAAGCAGAAACTCGAAGAGCTTGGCGAAAAAGTTGATCTGCCCACCCACTTCGGCTTCCTGATGACGTGGCGACTGATCGCCCCGTTCGACAACACGGCAGGGAAAGGCTTCAACGTCGAATACCCGCCGGAAAAGGAGTTGGACTACACCAAGGAATACGAGGGCAAGGGGGGAGAGTCGGCGAAGTGGGCCGTTCACACCACGGAAGACGAATACGGGATAGTCGACATCGGCAAAGCGCTCTCGCCGTTCAAAGGGGCTGTGTCGTACGCGGCGGCGGAATTTGAGAGTGACAAAGACCAGCCGGTCGACATTCGACTGGGGACACCCAACTCCTGGAAGGTGTGGCTGAACGGCAAGCTGCTGTTCGCCCGTGAGGAATACCATCGGGGCATGAGCCTCGATCAATACAAGATGCGTGGCACCCTGAAGAAAGGGAAGAATACGATCCTGCGATCCTGATCAAGGTGTGTCAGAACGAACAGACCGACAGTTGGGCGCAGCGCTGGCAGATTCAGTTGCGGGTATGTGATCCCACCGGGACGGCGGTTCTCTCCGCCGACCGCGCTTCGAAGTCGTCGGCGGCCGGCGCGGGGGGAGATTGAGTTCATCGCCCCCCCATCCACGACGATTCCTCCTGTTTTCATCCCGCTCCATTTTTCGCCCAGACCGAGTCACCCCATGCGATTCCACCGCGGCGTGTTGTTTGCGTTTTTGATTCTCGTGACGCAGATGGGAGCCGACTGGCCCCAGTTTCGAGGTGCTGACACGACCGGCGTTTCGGCCGACAAGCTTCCCACCCGGCTTACCGAGTCGATCCGCTGGACCGTTGACCTTCCCGGTCGGGGGCTGTCTGGACCGATTGTGGTCGGGAACCAGGTCGTGCTGACCGCGAGCAGCGGTTTCTCGCAAGATCGGCTGCATGTCCTCAGTTTCGACGCGAAGAGCGGCAAGCTTCAGTGGGAGCGGCAATTCTGGGCGACCGGTCGCACGCTGTGCCACGAAAAGATGTGCAACGCGACCCCCACCAGCGCCAGTGACGGGAAGCGAATTTTCGCCTTCTTCTCAAGCAACGATCTCATTTGCCTGGACCTCAAGGGAAATCTGTTGTGGTACCGTGGTTTGACCCACGACTACCAGAACGCCAGCAACAGCCTGGGAATGTCCTCTTCGCCGGTGGTGGTGGGTGACACGCTGGTGGTGCAGGTCGAGAACGACAGCGAATCGCTGGCGGTCGGAATCGACGTCGAGACGGGCGAGAACCGCTGGAAACTCGATCGCCCGGTCGCCGCCAACTGGACGTCGCCCCTGGTGATGACTGGAGCCACTCCCGCCGACTCAGTGGTGGTGTTGCAGTCGAGCAAGGGCTTGCAGGCGGTTGAACCCCACAGCGGAAAGACCAAGTGGACCTACGACAAGGGTTGTTCGACGATTCCGTCGGCGACGGTTGCCAACGGTGTTGTGTATGTCCCTTCCAATGGTCTGACGGCGTTGGATCTGCGGACCAAAGAGGGCGGACCAGTGGAAGTCTGGAATTCGGGAAAACTCGGTCCCTCAACTCCCAGCCCGATTGCGATCGCCGACAAGGTGTACACGGTCGGTGGCGCGGGGGTGCTGTCGGCCGCGGACGCAAAGGATGGAAAAAGCCTGTGGCAGCTTCGGTTGCAGGTCAAGTTGGAAGACCGCACCAGTGGCGGGCAGTTCAGCGCGACACCGGTCGCCGCCGACGGTCACATTTACCTCTTCAACGAAGAAGGGGTCGGACTGGTGATCAATACGGCGGGTGAAAAGGGAGAGGTGGTTTCGACCCACGACTTTAAGGAGAAGATCCTGGCGTCCCCCGCGATCTCCAACAACGCGCTCTATGTGCGCAGTGACCGGCATCTGTGGAAGGTCGCGAACTGACCCGTTTCAATCCGCCAACAGCGACCGTCGCGCGGCTGACCCCGCGCGGGCGGGGAGCGGTGGCGACATTGCGTCTGCTGGGGTCGCCCACATCACTCGATGCGGGCGACCCCTCGCTGTTTCAGGCGGCGAACGGCCTGCGGATCATCGACCAGCCGCCGGGCCGGCTGGTTTTTGGTCGATTCGGGACCGACTCTCCGGAAGAAGTCGTCGTATGCCGACTCAATACGACAACGCTGGAACTCCACTGTCATGGCGGGGACGCGGCAGTCGAGCGGATCGTGCGCGAATTGGGCGAGCGCGGGGTTGTGATTGTCAGCCCCTGGGCCGGCGAACCGCGGTACGTCGATTCTCTGGAGGCAGAATGTCTGGTGGCGGTCGCGAACGCGTTGACACCACGGATGGCGAATCTGGCGCATTCTCAAGCGAGCGGAGTATTGCGGCGGGCTGTGATGGCGGCGCTCGATCCGCTGCCGGATTTCGTCAAAACCGGCGAACGTGTACGCGCAATCTGGCGGTGGCGGGAGGTTGGCCAGCATGTGACGGTTCCGTGGCGGGTGGCGGTCGTGGGGCGGCCGAATGTGGGCAAGTCGCGATTGATCAATGCGCTCTTGGGATATGATCGCAGCATCGTATACGACGCACCCGGAACGACTCGCGACGTATTGACCGGAGAGACGGCGTTTGATGGGTGGCCCGTTCAACTGGCCGACACGGCGGGTCTGCGCGAGGCGGTCAGTGCGATCGAAGCCGAGGGGATCGTACGGGCTCGCGACTATCTGGCCACCGCCGACCTCGTGCTGGTGGTCGTCGATCTCAGCCAGCCTGCGACCCGGA
>JAPLOC010000728.1 GCA_026692825.1 Planctomycetota bacterium
CGATTCTCGAAGTCGTACATCGACATTTCGGTGTTGAGTCGCGCGATGACCACACCTTGATTGAGCGTGTTCCCCGTGGGATTGCGCCACAGCGGCCCCGCGACCGAAGTGAAATCGCTTCCCGCCCCCGCCAGCAATGGCTGTCGAAATTCACCGTAAAGTCGGCCGGTATACACCGACGGATACAGCCGTGCGGGGACGTTATTCCGGTTGTAATCCCACTCTTGCCCGACCGAGACCACACCGCCGGTCGAGAGAGTCTTTTCGACCCGTGCCGAGAACGCGGCGCTGTTTTCATCAAGCTCCATCCCGGGGGCGAGTCCGCCCGAGAGAAAGCGGTTGTTCTGCAACAGTTCGTTGTGCCCCCAGACGGTGCGTGTGATGAAGAACGGATCAAAGTCACCCAGCGCCTGTCCCACCCCGGTCCCATTGAACGGCCCCCCCGCCTCCTGAATCGCCGGGTCAAATCCCGAGGCGACCAGATCGGGATTGGTCAGCAGCGAATTGCCCGGCGACAGAAACTGGCTGCGGTCGCGAATGATGGCCACATTGGTCAGTGCGATCTGCTGGATCACCGCCAGATCACAGTCCCAAAAGTTCGGCGTTTCACTTCGCAACACCCGGTGCGGCTCGTCGGTCGCCACCTCGTTGAGCAGGAATTCCTGAGCGGTCGATTCGCTTTGTGGTCTGGCTTTCGAGATTTTGTTCGAAGGTTCGGACGCGATGGCCGAGTCATCGCGACTCCCACGATCCGACGTACCAGCTTTGGCCGGAGTTTTCGCAGTCGGCAGCGACTTCGAAACCGAATCGGCGACCAGCCACGGCTGACATCCCGCCGCCAGCGCGCACAGACTCGTACACGCCAGTACCAGGGTGGCGAAACGTGCCAATGTCACGCCGGGGAGGCGCAGGGCTGCCGATTCGTTCGCCGGTGCGCTCACTCTTCCCTCCGAGCGACATCGGTCTCGCGGAGAGAGATGGACATGGTCCCGGTCAAACCGTCGCGTAACAGCCCGTTGTCGTTGGGAAGTTCGGCCCACACTTTCACTTTTCGCGAAACCGGTTCGACCTTCATGTCGATCGCCATCAACCGGCCCGCGAAAACTTCGTTGGATACGTCGGCACCGTCTTCGCCAGTCAGCCGAACGTGGACCAAGGCTCCGCGTTTCACCCGCGCGGCCTGCGCCAACGGCAGGTAACCCTCGACTTTCATCCGCGATCCAAACGCCAGGCGGAGAATCGGTTCCCCCTCACGCACCACTTCTCCCGGTTTCTTGAAGACTTCCAACACTTCGGCTTCAAAGGGAGCGATCACCCGACAGGTGTTGACGAGTTCCGCCGACTCGTCGCGACGGAGGCCCGCGACCAGGAACTGTTGCTCGGTCTGTTCGACCTGCAAGAGGCTCTTCTCGGCGGAGAGCCGCAACTCTTTGAGTTCCAATTCCGAAACAGTGCCGGCGACCGACCGGGCGGCCTCGGCGGCCCGCGAGTATTTGAGCTGGGCGAGTTCGCTCGCCTTACGGGCGAATCGGACTTCAATGTCATTCGTCGCCTGGCGTTCCGTGATCGCGAGTCCCGCCCGCAGCAGTTCGTCACGCAGCTTGGCGACCACTTGCTTGGGACGGACATGTTCCCCCTCGGCGGCGACCATGTCGACGATCCCCGTGCGAGCGCTGGCGAGCTGCACATCGTCGATCAGGCGGATTCGGCATTCCTCGATTTCAATCAGACTGGATTTTCGCGTCGCCTTACCCGCACGTCCCTGCGATCCCGCTTCCGCAATCGGTCGGTCCGCCAAGAGAACTCCCGCCAGCGCGGTCACAGAGACAACGATCGCGAAAATCAGGGAGCGCATGGGATGGAATCCTGAACCGCCGATCGGTTGATCGGAAACGGGAGAACTGGCGCTCTCGCAGAACGGCGGGGAATGGAACGTGGAGGGAATCGACAGGGAGAGGACGTGAGGAGGGGGCGGGGTTCTACCATGCGGAGGTGAAGTCGGGCAACGCCATTTTTTCAACGGCCCACTTCGGGGCAAGGATTGCCCGAACTTTATCAGGAATGTCCGTTGGTACGCGCACTGTCGACTCGTTGCGCTGTCGGGCCGTCGTTTTTTCGACCGGATTGATCCAGAGAGCAGGAATGGCGAACAACTCCATCCTGTCCATCCCTTTCATCCTCTTCA
>JAPLOC010000729.1:0-10406 GCA_026692825.1 Planctomycetota bacterium
AATCTGAGCCGATATGTGGCGAATTCGGTAACTCACAACATCGACCCAACTGGAATGTTCGACGAACCGCTTCCAAACTCTCCCAACGCAACTCCAACCATTTTTGAACCGTCCAACCAACTTCCCAGCGGCGTTGGTATTGCGTTTCCCGCTACTGCATCGCCGCCGCCCCCATTCAGTCCACTCCAAGGGCTATCACCCAGTCCAGATCCTTCGATACGCAATCTTGAGCAACTGCACACTCGCCTCGCCCAGGAATCACGGGATGCTTACTTCCGGGCACTCCATCCGATGTTTCTGTATGGTGGAGACTACCAGATGACACATCGCGACGCACAAATGAGACTCAAACTCAACGCGCAATACTCGCCTTTCGGTGGCATGAGTCCTAACTACGCCAAAGCCTATCTCGAATACCACGTCGAACAACTAAATGCAATTGCCGCGACCGAGTATTACCGGTCGCAGCAAGAACAATGGCTCCGCGCCCATCTGTCAACTCCGTGGTTGACGTTTGCGGGGAACACGGACTTCGGCAACAACTACTCGGCGAGAGCGGCGCTGCAAATGCGACGAGAATTGCCCGATTTTCGAGTACTCCAAAAGTGGGATATGGAACATTGGATTAACCTTGAGTTCGGACTAAATTACACGCACATGAGCAATCACCCATGGGAACCCAATGCTTCCGTGCAATATGGAATCCAGGCCAATGACCGAATTAACTTGTCGTTTGGTGCCTCCCAAGGGCCGGGTGCAACTGGCCTCGTGCCAAATCTGAAAATAACAATTACTCCACCAACCCCCGCAGAGATCAAGTCGAAACTGCGAAAGGTTCTGCGGTAGCGATACGACTCGCGACGCAGGCACCCGCCCAACCAACGTTTCCATGGCTCGAAAGGTGAAATTCACATGATCCACGAGGCGCGTCATACTATTGCGACTGTCGTTATCCTATTCACGTCTTCCTGCGCTGCGGTGTTTGCTGATTCCGTTCCGGACGGTGTGCCTGCAGAATCACTGTTGGGAGTTCATATCCGGTATATGGACGCAATTGAAGATGGCGACCATGGCGCAGTCAAAGCCATCACTTCGCAGGTAAACGAAGCGATCGACACAATTAGCGGTGCCGACACCATTCGCGGCACGTCACTGCGCAGATTGATGGTGGACTTTCAGCGCGACGTCGCAACGCTGCAGCGGTTGCGTGAGCGCCGACCGGACCTGGTCACAACGATCACTGAATCATTTACTTCAGTTTGCCGCGCGGCGGCTAGTGAAGAGCGGCGTACCACTATCGCAACCGCAGGAGAATTGATCAACGTAATTGACAAAGCCCAAATTCAGTTGCCGGAGATTGTCGATGCGTGTTATTCCACTGCGGCGTTTGCCGCGTATTGCCTGGGCGACTATGAAATCAACATCCGTAGTTCAGAGCTTCATCTCGACTATTGCCGGCAAACATGGGGAGAATCAAGTTGGAAATACGGTCGCGCCCTGTTCTATCGCAGTATGTCTTGTACCGACTGCTACCAAGATAACGAACGACTGGTTGAAACACTACAGACTGCGAAAGCGCTCATGGATCCGATCAAAACCATCTATCCGATCGAGGTTTTTATGGTATCGAATCAGATCGCATTGCGGCTAAATCGGGAGCGTCGTTATCAAGAAGCGCTGCATGAGACGGACGATGCAATGGCACTATTGAACACATTGCCAGATTTGGATGGGTTTGGCGCTTAGATTGAAAAAGTGTTTCAAAATCGCGCAATTGCACTTATCGCCCTAACTCGGTTCGTTGAGGGGGAAGCAGCGATAAGTGCTACTTCCCGTTGGAGCTACGGATACAGTACCGCTCCAAACGAATTGGACTTAACACTGCTGGAAACCGCCCACCGTACACTGACTCGTGAACAACAGACTGGAGATACCGACAATCGACTTGATTGGTTCTACCGAAAACAGCGATGTGCGAACAGCCTGAGGAAGCTAGCATTTCGTCACGCAGGAGACTGGGTTGAATCCCGCCTCGTTTCCAGCGCCGAACTTCGAAACGCACGGCGCCATTCGGAGGCATGCCAAAGAGCAAGATCGGCACTCGCGGAATGTCGATTCCAAGACGCGTCTTCCGCCTTGTCCGTCTGCGTTGAATTGGAGCAAGCGAACAACGGACTCGCGGAAATGGGATTCCCGGTTGATTGGCTCCAAGCGGATCTGTCAAACGTAAACAACGCGTCTTTGGAGTGTCGACGGGCAATCGAAATCACATGGCGTTTATTGGCATTTGACGACAACCTTGTATGTGGCGAGTTAATTAGTAACGAGCTGGAAATGCGAGAAATGCTTGGCAAGTTCGCAGATGGGGACAGCGCCAGTCGATGGTTTCTTGAAATGGCGTTAGCCCGGGCGCACCGCGAGCGACGTGAATTCAACGAGGCACAGCAGAATTCAGAACGGGCTCGAAGGATCTTGCTAGACAATGGGCGGTGGAAGAGCGATCTCGGACTTTCGGTTTCAGCCGATTTGTTGTTTGTTTCCGCGCTACGCCATGACACTACACTGGATGGCAGCAAACTCTTATTGTGGAATGAGTTGGAGCATGTTCCGGACAAATTCGGCACCCAGTTGGCAATTCGTTTCGCTCTGGCACTGTCGGCATATTGCCTGGTCGAATCGGATAGAGACGGTGCAGCCTCTTTGGCGTCCCGTGCACAGTTGATGTTGAAGTCCCACCCGCTTGGAAGTGTGCATAATCCCGATTATGGTGAGACTTTCTGCAATATGCTGCTCGTGCTTTCGACTAGTCAGTTGACCGAGTCCGAGACTGTCTTGAATTCTTTTGATGCATTCCGCGATTCTCTTGACAGAAAGGACGACATTCGCGCACCCGAGGTGCGTTGGTTCGTTTTAACGCGGATTGCTGACTACCTAGTCGTTCGAAGACGTCCCTTGGCGGCAAGGCTAATGAACGAGTTGGCTGAAAAACAATTTGATTCTCAGTGAACAACAAATGGCGAATGTACCGTGGATTGTAACCGTTCACGGGATTGGGCTTGGCACCTGGACGGAGATGGTAGGGGCCACCCACCAGCCGAAATTGCGATTTTCGCTTCAGAATGTGCTCATGCGTATACATGTCGGGACAGTCGGTGGCACCCGCCAGGAGACACGTCGGCAGATGTTGATGAGAGCTTCCGCTGATGGGTGTCACCAGTCCAGATGACCAGTCCAGTGGCTGATCGCGGGGAACCTGCCCCCCCGCTTTGGGGAGCATTGCTTGTTCCCAGGACCACGAACCGGTCGCGCTCCGAGTGATCGAAGCCCTTCCCCCCGGCAGGTCTCGAAATGGCGAGAACCGAAGTTGCACACGCTGCTCGAACAACTCAACTTCGATTTAACTCGGCGAATGAGGATTGACAACCGCGGTTTGCGCCACGATAAATGGGCAGGATGGGTCTCATGACGGGAGCCATCTACGTTGGCCATGATCGCCCAACCCGTGTTCCAGGAACAGGGGGTGGGCGTTTTTTTTTTCTGTCACAGCCGTACGATCAGCCGACAGTTGTCTCCCATCTGGGGAGGCATCGGTCGGTTTCTCTCCTCTTCGCATTGCATCCGGGGGGGAGCGATTGATGTTTCGAATGGCCGTCGGCCGCACGGTGATTGAGAAACGCGCTCATGAATGCCTCTTCTGTACCCGATTCGGGGGACGGTGCGTCCTCTGCGTCGCCAGCCGACGACGCCACCCGCCGCTCTTTTTTGGCTACGACCACCATGTTGTGTGGTCTCGCGGGCGGATACGGCATGTTCGGGTCGCTCGCCGCCCGGTATCTTTTCCCGGCGCACGGCACCCCCAAGCAGTGGTTGTTTGTCGCCCGCCTCGCCGACTTCGCCGCCGGTCAGACAATGGCCTGGGAAACTCCGACCGGCCAAAAGGTCTCGATCACCCGGCAGGGGGATGCTGGAGTGGTCGACGATTTCATCGCGTTGTCGAGCGTTTGCCCGCACTTGGGATGCCAGGTGCATTGGGAGCAACCGAAACAGCGGTTCTTTTGCCCCTGCCATAACGGCGCGTTCAATCCGCAGGGAGTGGCGACCGAAGGCCCTCCCGCCGACTCGCACCAAAGCCTCGCGCGGTTCCCGCTGCAGATTGAAAACGATCTGCTGTTCATCGAAGTCCCCGTGGTCTGAGCAACATGTCCGCGATCGCCCACTGGTTTCGAGAACGGCTGCCGATCTCTCAGAAACAGATCTTTGACGTCCTGGACGAGCCCGTCCCCAACCACCTCCGCCGTTGGTGGTTCTGCCTGGGAGGAACGCCAGCCTATTTGTTCGTGGTGCAGATTTTCACAGGAATTCTGCTCGCGTTCTACTACCAGCCGGGCGCGACCACGGCATACGATTCGGTGAACTACATTACAAACGAGGCGTCGTACGGCTGGTACTTCCGCAGCGTTCACAAGTGGGCCGCGACCGGCATGATCGCCGCTGTCGTGCTGCACCAGATGCGCGTCTATTTCACCGGGGCGTATCGTAAACCCCGGGAAATCAACTGGATGATCGGCATGTGCCTGTTGATGGCCACGTTGCTCACCGGATTCACCGGCTACAGTCTGGTGTTCGAACAGTTGAGCTACTGGGGTGCGACGGTCGCCGCCAACATCTGTGACACGGTTCCCGTGGTGGGACACTTCGCAAAACAGATGCTGCTGGCGGGGGAAACGTATAACAACCAGACGTTGCCCCGGTTCTACATTCTGCACGCCGCCGTGCTTCCCGCCACGATCATTCTGCTCTTGGTCGTGCATGTGGCGATTCTGCGAGTGCAAGGGGTGACCGAGTTTCGTTTTGAAGACGAACCCCCTGGCCCCGCCCGGCACTTTCCGTTCTTCCCCGACCACATGTGTACCGAGCTGATGACCTTTCGCTGGTTGAAACTTTTTTCCGGAACCGTTGCCGTCCTTTCGACCGGGCTGATCATCTTCGTGATGTTCGTGTGGCCGTTCATCGACGCGGCGATTCGCAAACACACGCGGTTCGCGGAGGCGAGTGTTTGGATCGGAATTCTCGGTGCCAGCCTGATCATCGGGCTGACCGTGTGGGAAGCCGCGGTGGAACACTGATTCCCGGAAGATTGAATACGCTCTCGAGCCAACCGGCGAGTGCCGGCCCAACATATTGGAGTGACCTCCTGTGAGTCTGAAAGCCAAACAAGTCGTTATCGCGATCCTCGGGACCGCGTTTCTCGGATCGCTGATTTTCGTGCAGTGGATGGAGGTTGTCCGTCGGCAGGCCGAGACCGGAACCCGCCGTGGCCCGACGACGATCCCCGTCACATCGAAGGGGTGCGTCGAGTGCCACAATAAGACGACCCCGGGCATTATCGACCACTGGACCGGCAGCACCCACGCGACGAAAGGGGTTGGTTGCGTCGAATGCCACCAGGCGGCCAAAGGGGACGTCGATGGATTCGACCACTACGGGCATCACATCGCGACCGTCGTCACGCCGCGAGACTGCTCCCGGTGTCATACCAAGGAGTACGAGGAGTTCGAACACAGTCATCATGCGAAAGCGGGCAACATCCTCGCCTCGCTCGACAATTTCCTGGCGGAAACGGTGGAAGGTTCGCGGGTGCCGTTCAATCCCCATTCGAAGACCCCCGGGATGGATGTGGGAGAGGTCAACGGAATGTCGAGCGCGATCGTGGGCTGTCTGCAATGCCATGGCAGCAAAGTGGGGCTGGAAACGACCGACGGGGGGCGGGTCACCCTCGACGATTTGAAGCCCGACGCCGATGGCAAGCCAACCAACCTCGCGGCACTGGACAAGATCAAAAAGACGGAAGACGGGCGTCCGGTGTTTCACGCGGCGACCTGGCCGAATACCGGTATTGGTCGCTTGAATCTCGACGGCTCACTCGGATCGTGTTCCGCGTGTCACAGTCGGCATGACTTTTCGCCCCGCCGCGCTCGGCAACCCGAGAACTGTGGCAAATGTCATCTGGGGCCCGATCACCCGCAAAAAGAGATCTACGAGGAGTCCAAGCACGGCGTCGCCTATCGCGATCTGCTGGGGCACATGAACCTCGATTCGAAACAATGGGTGCTGGGGAAAGACTACACCCAGGCCCCCACCTGCGCGACCTGTCATATGTCGGCGAATACCCGCGATCTGAAGGTGACGCACGATCCGGGCAAACGGATTTCGTGGACGAATCGCCCGGCGATCAGTCAGGTTCTCGACACCGACGTCGACGGCAAGGTGGTCACTGCGATTGACCCGGAAGAACGCCGTAAGCTGACGAAATTCTCCGCGGTTGAAAAGCGGAACAACATGAAGCAGGTGTGCAATCACTGTCACACTCCCGACTACGTCAACGCGTTTTACAAGCAGTACGACGACTTCGTCGTGTTGTACAACGAGAAATTCGGGAAGCCGGGCCAGAAGATCATGAAGGCGCTCGAAGAGAACGGCCTGATCACGAAAACCCAGTTTGACGAAGAGATCGAATGGACCTGGTTCTATCTCTGGCATCATGAAGGTCGCCGGGCCAGGCACGGCGCGTCGATGATGGCGCCAGACTATGCGCACTGGCATGGCATGTACGAGGTCGCCGACCGGTTCTACATGCAGCTTATTCCGCAGGCGCGGGAGATCACCAAGCACGCGACCGAGTCCGGACAAGCCGACGCCGCCCAGAAGGTGAATGCGGTGATCGACGAGATTCTCGCCCGGCCGGAACATCAGTGGTCGGTGAAGAAGTGACCGTTGTGTTCTGCACGGACTGAATCTGGAAACTAAGGCGGAGTGAGGAGATCGCAATGGACCGGCGCCAGTTTCTGATTGACCTTCCCGTGCTGGCCGGTGCGGCGTCCGGACTTGCCGGTTGCTCGTCGCGATCGCCCGATTCACCTGCCGGTGATCCGGGGCGAAGTGACGGCGTCAATGCCGTCGATCTCACCTGGTCAAAGGCCCCATGCCGGTTTTGCGGGGTTGGCTGTGGTGTTGAAGTCGGTGTTCACGACAACAAAGTGGTCGCGGTTCGCGGCGATGAACTGAGCCCTGTGAACAAGGGGTTGCTGTGCGCGAAGGGATACCACCTTCCGGGGATTCTCTACGGCAAAGATCGACTGCTGCATCCGCTGAAACGCAAGGCGGACGGACGCGGTTGGGAACAGGTGTCGTGGGACGCCGCTCTCGATCTCATCGCCCAGAAGTTTCAAGAGACTCTCGACCAGCACGGTCCCGAGGCGGTCGCGATGTATGGCTCGGGACAGTGGACCGTGTTTGATGGATACGCCGCGCTCAAGTGGGTGAAGGGGGGGCTGAAGAGCAACAATCTCGATCCCAATGCCCGATTGTGCATGGCGAGCGCGGTGACCGGTTTCATGACGCAGTTCCAAAGCGACGAGCCGATGGGCTGTTATGACGACTTCGAAATCTCGGATGATTTTGTTCTCTGGGGGAACAATATGGCCGAGATGCATCCGGTACTGTTCAGCCGGATGCTGGAGCATCGTCGATCGCATCCCGGTGTGCGGATCATCGATCTGGCGACCCGGTACACACAGACTTCGCAATTCGCCGACCACTACATCGAGATCCGCCCCGGTTCGGATCTGGCGCTGGCGAACGGAATTCTGCACCTCATCGTCGCGCGAGGGATGGTCAATCAGGCATTCGTGAATGAAAACGTGGTGTTCAAGCGCGGAATCGAAGATCTCGCCGCGATTGGTTACGGATGCTACGACGCGCAGGCCGAGCACTACGTCTTCCAGGATCAACCGCGTGACAGTTCCTTCGAGGAACTGACCTCGTTTTTGGCTGATTACACGCCCGACAAGGTCAGCGAACTCACGGGAGTTCCGGTTCGCACCATCGAAATGCTGGCGGGTCTCTATGGGGACCAGAGCCGCAAGACGCTGAGTCTGTGGTGTATGGGGGTGAATCAGCATGTGCGGGGCACGTGGATGAACAACCTCATCACCGATCTGCATCTGATCACCGGAAAAATCTCGCGACCTGGAAGTAATCCCTTCAGCCTGACCGGGCAGCCTTCGGCATGCGGCACCGTGCGAGAGGTGGGAACACTGAGCAATCGCCTGCCCGCTGACATGGTGGTCACGAACCCCGAGCATCGCGCGAAGGCTGAGAAGATTTGGGGTTTGCCGGAGGGAACGATTCCGCAGAAACCCGGCTATCATGCGATCGACATGTTCCGCGCGTTGGCCCGGGGGGACGTGCGGGCGATGTGGATTCAGACGACGAATCCATGGGTGTCACTTCCGAATCTGGCGCGGTTCGAGCGAAAGCCGGACGACGGGCGGTTCATCGTGGTGAGTGAAGTGTATCCGACCCCCACGACCGAAATCGCCGACCTGATCTTGCCGTCGGCGATGTGGGTCGAACGCGAGGGGATTTTCGGAAATACCGAACGTCGCACACAGCACTGGCATCAGGCGGTGCAGCCGCCGGGCGACGCGAAGGAAGACGCCTGGCAGATCCGCGAAGTGGCCAAGCGGATGGGAATGGGGCATCTCTTTCCGTGGCCCGATGACGACTGGCACCGCGCGATGTATGAAGAATATCGCGGGTTCACTTTGGGGGCCGGGAAAGATCTGGCGAGTTACGAGCAACTCGAAGCGACGCGTGGCATGCGTTGGCCAGTGGTCGATGGGAAAGAAACCCGGTACCGCTACGCGGCTGGCCACGACCCGTACGTCAAAAAGGAAACCGGGGTTCACTTTTACAAAGCGAAAGGCTTTGGCGAGAAGGCGGCATTCTGGCTGCGGCCGTACCATCCTCCCGCCGAGGTTCCCGACAACGAATACCCGTTCTGGCTGACGACCGGTCGCGTGCTGGAGCATTGGCACACCGGATCCATGACCCGGCGGGTCAAGCAGCTCCATCAGGCGGTGCCGGCGGCATATGTCGAACTCAACCGTGGCGACGCCGCCCGGCTGGGAATTTCCACGGGCGACAGGGTTCGGTTGTCGACCCGGCGCGGAAGCCTCGAACTGGTTGCGAAAGTCGACGATCGGGGCCGACCGCCGGCCGGTTCGGTCTTCGTTCCCTTCTTTGATGAAGCGAAGCTGATCAACCGATTGACACTCGACGCGCTCGACAACATCAGCGCCGAGCCGGACTACAAAAAGTGCGCCGTGCGAGTGGAAAAGGTTTGAAATGCCCGCCGCCACAGATCCCATAGCGGCTGTCACATCAGTCCCAGCAGGCACGGTGGCTTTGCGTTGGCTGCTGTTGCCGCTGACTGTCAGTTTCGCCATCGGGTGTGATCTCTCTTCCCAAGACCCGCCCCAGGCGATGCGGCCAGCCTCGGCGGACGCCCGCGCGGCGAGGCGTCCCTTTGCGGGGGCACCGCCGGTGATTCCTCATCCTCCGCTTTCGGGAAAGTGCGTCACATGCCACACCGTGAGGGGGTCCGAAATCCCTGGGTTGGGACTGGCACCATCGAATCCACACTCTCGATCACCAGGGATGAGTGTGGACTCCCGTTGCCGGCAGTGCCATGTATTCGCCGGGACAAGCGAATTGTTTCAGGAATCGACGTTTGTCGGATTCACCGGGGCCGACCTGCGGGGAGATCGAGCGTATCCTGCCGCTCCGCCGCTCATCCCACACGCCATTTTCATGCGTGAAGACTGCGTAACGTGCCACGCGGGTGTCGCGGCCCGCCTGGAATTGGTCTGCCAGCACAGCGAGCGGACAAACTGTCGACAGTGCCACATCACACAGGCGAATTCATCCAAATTCGCATCACCGTGATTAAAACTGAACTTTCCGAATGTGGACGAAACCAGGAGGATTCGTGAATCGTGCGGGTTGTGGCGATCAGCGTGACGCGGCGCTTGACCTCGGCATCGTGTGAACCAGCGTTGTCAACCGTTGACGGCACACTACGAATCGCCGTCGTTGGACAGGATGTCCATGATAAAGTCATCATCCTGTGCGGAATCACCTGGCTTGGGTCCGCGGACGTTGCCGGATTGCTTTCCACCGGACGCCGGGGGACGCGTCGACCTGGCGCCCCCTTTCTTTCCAGCCGTTCTTGAATCTTCCGGCGTCCGGCCGCCGGTCGGGACGGGGCGGCCGGTGGGAGACGCCGATTGGGAAGAGGGGGCCTGAGCCGGCTTGGACGGTTCATTCACCTCGGGCTTGGGAAGCCGGGCCTGGGCTTCGCGGAACTGCTCCACCATCTGTTCGGCCCGTTGCCAGCGTTTGGCAGGATCTTGCTCGAGCCCCTTCATGATGGTGTCCGCGATCTGGGAATCGAGATCGGGAAGCAATTGGGTGATTGCGATGGGGGGTTGATTGATGTGCTGAATCACCGCATCGACGCTGGTCGCCTCGGGCCAGGGCTGCCGGCGGGTGTACATTTCAAA
>JAPLOC010000729.1:10459-11354 GCA_026692825.1 Planctomycetota bacterium
AGTTCGCGGTCCCGGTGCGATTGCCGGGTGCTTGAAACGGCGGCGTGTTGGGAACAACCAGGCCGAAGTCGATGAGTTTGACAACCAGTTCCGGCTCGGTGACGACGACGTTTCGCGGACAGAGATCGCGGTGGATCCAATTCTGTTTGTGCAGATACGACAGCCCTTCACCAAGCTGAATGATGAACGACAATCGGTTCCGTTGCATGACGGCGTTTTGCACATCAATGAGGTAACTGAGCGCGACCCCTTCGAGGAATTCCATGACCAAAAACGGTTCCCCTTCGAGCGACTCGCCCCATTCCAGAGTCCGGACGATATTGGGGTGGTCGAGCGTGACGGCAACTTCCCCCTCAACCGGTTTCTTTAATTCGGGGGGAAATCGCGCTTCAAATTTTTTGGTCTTTTCTTTGTCGAGGATCTTCAGCCCGACAATTCGCCCCGTCTTTGTGTCGCGGGCTTTGAAAAACCGCGACATGCTTCCCTGACCGATCCGGGAAATGAGTTCAAACCGCTTCGTCAGGTCGGTTTTGGGAACCTTTGACTTCCCGCCGAAGAGGTTTTGGAGAAATCCCATGGTTACCTTACGCAGTAGTCAATCACCCGGGCAATCTCCGTCCGCAAATCCTGCCGCGAGACGATCCGGTCGACGAAGCCATGGGACAGCAGGAATTCGCTGGTCTGGAATCCTTCGGGAAGTTCCTGCTTGACCGTCGCCT
Organism: Planctomycetota bacterium; assembly: GCA_026692825.1. Classification (GTDB taxonomy): domain Bacteria; phylum Planctomycetota; class Planctomycetia; order Planctomycetales; family Planctomycetaceae; genus UBA10511. The sequence continues at coordinate 11,179 of JAPLOC010000729.1, forward strand.
GGACGACGCGCGGGCCAGCGAACCCGACGAGCGCTTTCGGCTCCGCGATCACGACGTCTCCCAAAGACGCGAACGACGCCGCCACTCCGCCCATCGTGGGATTCGTCAACACCGAGACGAACAGCCCCTTGGACTCGTGATAACGAGCCAGGGCGGCACACACTTTCCCCATCTGC
>JAPLOC010000730.1:0-1058 GCA_026692825.1 Planctomycetota bacterium
GGGAAAAGTCGACGCCCCCCACAATCGCAACACGCTCGGCACAGTCTCCATTTACGCCGGCCCGTTGGGAGCCGAGAGCGACACGCAGTGCGATCTGGTCGGCGTCTACAACCGGTTCGGCGACGTGCCGGCGGGGAAGTGGGTCCGGTGCGTGTGGAACGACCAGGCCCAGGACTGGGAACTGCTGGCCGCCGAGTGTTGACGAGTTTTTCAAAGCAATTTCCGATTCCCATTCCACGGAGCGCAATCCCATGCTGACGCACTTGAGAACCACCCGCGACCACACCCCCGGCTGGATCTACACCCCCGCCGTCCCGGCGTTTTTCTTCACGGGAGGGTATTGCTGTGGGGGGGTGGCGACCAAATACACCATATTTGCGGGACTTCGACTTGGTGCAATTCCAATTCAAAATGCTGATGCATACGAAACTGATACTTGGGCGAGAGTTGCTGATACACCGTCACCTGCACGTAGTCAATGTGCCGCAGCCAGGTTCTCGGGGCAAACACTTCTGATTGCAGGCACATCGACCACACCACCGTTCTACTTCTCGCAGGTGGATAGCTTTGGCGCTAACACATGGTCATCGTTTCAAGGAATTCCGGCGGCACGTTTCGCTCATACTGCGTCCGCTTCAATTGCAACAGTCTTTGTCGTCTGTGGTAGAAATTCGTCGCAAAACAACGTCTCAACTGGATTTCGATACTCGGCGGGTGCGTGGTCAACAATGAACCAGCAGCCACCTCCTGCACGCTCCTTTGCGACGTGTACGGTGCTTCAAAATGCACTCCTGGTATTCGGCGGAATTGCCGACGGTGCGAACATCCTCGTTCAAACTGAACAGTTCGATGAGCCAACCGAAAACTGGTCTACAAAAACCCCGCTACCGCTGCCAGGGCGTTTCGGAGCCGCGACATTCGCCTTGCAGCGAAGTGCGTACGTGGTTGCTGGAAACTCTGGCTTTGGAAACCTCTTGCAATCCACGCAATGTTACTCGATGGAGACGTGGTCGTCGTGTGTATCGTTGCCGCTCCCTTCGCGATATCACAGTAGTGGA
>JAPLOC010000730.1:1071-1515 GCA_026692825.1 Planctomycetota bacterium
AGTAGTGCGTCGGCTGGTTATGTGACCGCAGGAATTGGTCCATTTGGACCGGCACTAGACAATCACGATGAGTATTCGCCGGATTTTTGGACAAGTCGTCACCCGTGTATGGCACCCTCTCGTTGGTTTCATTCAGGAAGCGAAGCATGATTCGAATTCACGAACTGTTGGTTGACCATCAACCATATCACAGCAACTTTCAAATGGACTACTTGATTACTCGTCGTCACGGAGGCACATTATTCGCCTGCTACAAACAATCGCTTCGCGAGTTAGAGCGCCGTTTTCGGGCGCTCCAACAGGTATGTCGCGAGCGCCGGGATGCCACGACTCGGGATCGCGCAGTAGAATGGGAACATCACCGCACGACTGAACACGCCACGACTTCAGTGTTTGACGACAGCGCGACGCTTGTTGTGATAGATACAGCTCGAGAATTCCTGC
>JAPLOC010000730.1:1571-2298 GCA_026692825.1 Planctomycetota bacterium
GGCGCAGCTTGATGAGGAGATGTGGGAACACCGCCTGAAGTGCCTCGCGGCAGTTGATTTCATCTCCCAGGGACGGTTATCCGCCGGCACCGTCGAGTTCCTGCAGGCCTGCCCGCTTGCGATGCGCCGCCGGGTCGCGGAACTGGTTCTCGACCCGCGGCGACATGCCGAACTGATCGAATGGTACTTGTCGTACGAACCCGATCTGCCTCCACCGATTGAAGTCGATCGCGCCGACCTCCCCCGGCTGCTCGCGGGCACACCGCTGGCGGAATTGTGGGATCAGCAATTCGATGGGCGAAATCTCGAAACCGCTGTGCCGGCGACCGACTGAGTCAATCTGGTATCCGTTCACCGAGGGACGCTGGGAGGAGGTTTTCAAGGGAAGGCCAATGCGTTCCATCGGAACTTGCTCAGGTAGGAACCTGTCCAGAATCAGAACCGTGATTTTGCGCGGCGGGTGCAATGTGGTGCAGGGAAGTTAGCAGCGAGTGTTCGTAGCGTGGAGTTTGTTCCATTTGACTTCGCTTGACGCGTTTCGCGAGAGCCAGTTCCTCTACGCCACACGTCGCAGAGCGCGACCCCGGCAGGGGTCAAATCGATTAGCCCCGGGTCACGATCGCGTAGCGATTGAGGCCCGGGGTTTCGGCCCGCCAGGGCGTCTGACCCCGGCAGGGGTCACATTCGCCGTCGCGCGACATTCCAGACCCGTTTCGCTCAAACGCCA
>JAPLOC010000731.1 GCA_026692825.1 Planctomycetota bacterium
ATGTCGCATTTTCCGCCGTGCTGAGTATAACGGTTGGTTCCGCGCTTCCATCCTCCATCCACCGACACGCTCCCTCGACGATGATCTGCGTCAGCCTCGGAAGAACCCGCCACAAGATGATGATCGCCGAGCACCAACGGCTCGCCGAGCGTGGCGCGCAACTCGTCGAACTGCGACTCGACTGGCTCGGCAGTCCCCCCGACCTCGGACGGCTGCTCAAAAACAAGCCCACGCCGGTCGTCATCACCTGTCGCCGGTCGCACGATAAAGGACTGTGGAAGTTCACCGAAGAACAGCGGCTGACTTTGCTGCGGGCGGCGATAGTCGCCGGGGTCGATTATGTCGATCTCGAAGAGGATATCGCGGGAACCATTCGACGCTACGGCCCCACCAAGCGGATCATCAGCTACCACAACTTCGACGAGACACCGGACAATCTCGAAGAGATTCACGCACGGCTGCTCCAACACGATCCCGATGTGGTGAAGATCGTCACGCTGGCGAAAACCCCTGCCGACAACATCCGGATGCTGCAGGTCGTTCGCGACAGTCCGAAACCCACTGTCGGGTTCTGCATGGGTGACTTGGGGGTCTGGAGCCGCATCTGTTGCGCGAAATACGGTTCCCCGTTCACTTACGCGACGTTTTCCTCAGAACGGACAATGGCCCCGGGCCAACTGACATACGAGGAAACCCGCGACGTCTTCCATTTTGACCGGATCAACCGCGAAACCCGGGTTTTTGGCGTTGTCGCCGACCCGGTGGCGCACAGCCTGAGTCCGTTGATTCACAACGCGGCGTATCGCCATCTGGGCCTCAACGCGGTCTATCTGCCGTTCCGGGTTCCGCGCGACGAATTCAAACAGACGCTCGATGAATTCGACTGGCTGGATGTGCGGGGCTACAGCGTGACGCTGCCGCACAAAGTGGCAGCTCTCGAAATGACGTCGACGTATGACGGGCCGGTGAAGGAGATCGGCGCGCTCAACACCCTGTATCGGGATTCCTCCGGAAAGTGGGTCGGTGCGAACACCGATTGCGACGCCGCACTGGAAAGTCTGCGACTCGCGTACGATTCCAAAGGGGATTCCGTTCAGCCGGCCGAAGATCCCCTCATTGGCAAACGGGTGTTAATCCTCGGGGCGGGAGGGGTGGCCCGGGCGATCGCGACCGGCCTGATGAAAGCGGGAGCGGTCGTGACGATCACCAATCGAACCAAAGCCAAGGCGGCGGAACTGGCAAAGCAGCTTGGCTGCCTGATTGTCGGCTGGGAGAATCGTGGTGCAGCCGGCTGCGACATTTTGATTAACTGCACGTCGGTCGGAATGCACCCCAAAGTCGACGACACTCCATTTGCCCAGCACTGGCTGACCGACACAATGACCGTGTTTGACACCGTCTACACGCCGGAACGCACACTGCTGATCGCGCATGCCCGCGAGCGGGGTTGCAAGACGGTGACCGGCGTCGAGATGTTTGTGCGGCAGGCGGCGCGCCAGTTTCAGCTATTCACCGGTCAACCCGCCCCAACCGACGTGATGCGCGACGCGCTCCGTCGTGCGATTTCCGTCGTCAAGGTCTCGTGATGGTTATCACCCTCATTGGATACCGTGGGAGTGGGAAAAGTACCGTCGCCCCGCTGCTGGCACGCACACTCGGTTGCGATTGGATCGACGCCGACCTGGTGATTGAAGAACGAGCCGGTTGCACGATCCGCGAGATCTTCGCCCAAGAAGGGGAACCGGGGTTTCGGGCACGAGAACGCGACGTGATACGCGAATTGCTCGCCCGCGAGTCGCTGGTACTCGCCGCGGGGGGCGGAGCGATCTTGAACCCGGAGACGCGTTCCCGCATGCGCGCCGCCGGCCCGGTCGTGTGGCTCAAGGCACCGATCGAAATCCTCGCGGCCCGAATCGCCGGCGACGGCGCGACCGCCGACCGTCGGCCCAATCTGGCGGGGGGCGGGATCGACGAAATCCGCCGGATGTTGACCCTCCGCGAACCGCTGTACCGCGAATGCGCGACTTTGGAATTCGACGTGGGTGAACGGACTCCCGCCGATGTCGCGCACGAGATTCTACTGCACTTCAATCGGCAAACCCCGGGAGAATCGGCCTGATGCACCCGATGCTGATCGAGTACCTGTTTATCGTCTTCAGCGTCTTCGTGATTGGGACTGTGGTAGGGAGCTGGCTGAACGTCTGCGTCCACCGACTGGGAATCGAAGAACGACTGTGGCCGGCCCTTCGCAGTCTGGCGTACCCACCGTCCCATTGCCCGCGCTGCAAAAACGCGATCGCCTGGTACGACAACGTCCCGATCCTCGGCTGGATGTTTCTGCGTGGCCGGTGCCGACATTGCCGGGGCCGGATCGCAATCCGTTATCCGCTGATCGAACTGCTGACCGGAGTTTTGTTCGCCCTGTTGTATGTGTGCGAAATCCCGTTGGAGTGGAATATCTCGGGGGGGGCGCTGGCCCATCCGTACGGTCCCGCGACCTTGTACAGCCCGGCGTTGTCGCTGGTGCATATTCGATTCGCCACC
>JAPLOC010000732.1 GCA_026692825.1 Planctomycetota bacterium
CACCTACGCCTCCGTCCGCCGTTCCAATCCCCCCTGTTCGTCGCCAATCAGCGGCCATTCCAGCACGAACCGCGCCCCCTGACCGGGCTGGCTTTCGACGTAGATCTCCCCCCCATGTTCCCGGATAATCTTCTGACTGACCGCCAGCCCAATTCCGGTTCCCCGGGCCCCTTTGGTCGATTCAAAAATATTGAACAGCCCCGGCAGCACCTCGGGGGAGATCCCCACACCATTGTCGTCGACGGAAATCGCCACGACTCCTGAATGGGGATCGAAACTGGTCGCGACCCGCACCTGGGGGTGTTCGTGCCCTTCGACCGCGTCCAGTGCGTTCCCCACGATGTTCAACGTCGCGCGGTGCAATGCTTCCGCGTCGAAGACCATCTCAGGGAAGCCGGCGCATGGTGTCCAGGTCAGTTCGACCCCCAGTTCCGTCGCCCGCGCCTGCATTAACTCGCAGACTTCGCCGACTGTCTCGTTCAGATCTCCCCGGCTCAAGGCGGGCTGTCGCTCTTTGGAGAGCGTCAGCATGTCGGTCACCAACTGATAGATCCGGTCCTGGTTCCGTTCGACAATAGTCCACCCTTTCCGGACGAGCGACTCGTCGTGGTCCTTGAGCCCCATGTCGATCAGATAACTCCCGCCCCGAACCCCTTGCAGAATGTTCTTGATGTGGTGACTGAGGATGGTGATTGTCTGCCCGACCGCCGCCAGCCGTTCCGATTTGACCAGGGCCTGCTGATACTGGTTGTCCTCCACCGCAAGCGCGGCCTGTCGCCCAATCGCCACCATCAGCCGCAGCAGGTCTTCGGTGAACCGTGTCGCCGCCCGTCCTTCAATCACCAGCCGGTCGGCGGGAGTGGTGATGTCGAGATAAATCACCCCCTGCAATTCGTACCGCCCCTGCATCGGAACGCAAATCGCCTCGCGAATTCCCGCTTGAAAAATGCTCTGACCGGGGACGAATCGCGCGTCGGTCCGGGCGTCGCTGGTTCGCACTCCCTGTCGCGATTTCAAGACGTAATCCACAATGCTCCGCGACACGGGCATTGACCCCGGCGCTTCCTCCCCCCGGCGATCGCGATAGGCGACCGGTTTCAGTCCTGCCGAACTCAGATTTCGCAACAGAATACAGCCGCGGTCGGCTCCTGCGGTCTCCAGCGCCAGATTCAGGATTCGACTCAACAGGCTGGTGATTGATGTCGAAGGGCGAACCGCCTCTTCGGCGATGCGGTACAGCACCTGCAGATTCGCGAGTGACTGCGCCGCCGCCGNNNGAGCGGCGACAGCGATTCGATTCCGCGGGCGTCTGCGTAACTGACGATCTGGTCGGCGGACTGAACTTCGCGCCCCTCCCGCAGATCGACCTGACGGGCGATTTCCCACGACTCGTTCAGAGACTCATCGGTCTGGATGAATCGCAATACTGTCCGCCCCGACTGAATCTCATCTCCATGAACCAGTTCGTGAACGCGAACCAGTTCGCCATTGACGTACGTGCCGTTCGAACTGTTGAGGTCGGTGACAACGTAACGGCCAGCGGAATAGGAGATCCGCGCGTGGGTCCGTGAGGCCTCGGTGTCGTGGATGCGAATGCGGTTTTGAACGCCGCGCCCCAACCCCGAGTCCCGATCGTCGAGTTCGAACCGCTGGCCCTGATCGACCCCTTGAATGACCAGCAGGTGAGCTTGAATCGCCATGGCAACCAACCGCGAAAACGCCGGCCGACAAACCGTTTCGTCGAGTGAGCGCAGTCGCACGCGCGGAAGGGCGATTATAGTCGCCATGGCGGAAATTGCGATAATGAATCACAACCGTTCGTGGTTGTGAAGTCGCCAGCGTCTCGCATACGATTCGCCCGCACGTTCCTTCCCCTGTGTCCCACCGGATCTCCCTCAATGCTCCTCGACAGTCTGCACAACGCGGAACGCTCGTTTCCCCTTCACCCCGGCTTCGCTCAGGCGTTTGACTATCTGCGCAAAACCGATTTTTCCCAGCTCGCCCCGGGCCGGCATCCGATTGATGGCTCCAGGTTGTACCTGATGTTGAATCAAGGGCAGGGACGTGGCCACGACGCAGTCAAGTTCGAATGCCACCGTCAATACATCGATATCCAATACACGATCCAAGGTCCCGATGAGATTGGCTGGAAGCCGCTCGAAGCGTGTCAGTCGGTGTATACGCCGTACGACGGAGTCAAAGACTTCATGCTCTTTGCCGACCGACCGGAAATCTGGGTTCCGGTGCCGGCGGGGACGTTCGCCATCTTTTTTCCTGAGGATGTCCATGCTCCCATGGGGGCACCCGCCAGTGTCGGACTTTTGAAGGCGGTTTTGAAGGTCGCTGTCGACTGGAAGTGACGCCGTGAACGATACCGCACTCGGCTCCGGTTCAGACAATTCACGCTCGCCCCCCTGCCCTCTTGGGACGCGATGTTACCCTTGAGCTGAACACGAATTGGCCACAGCCGGTTTGGGTGTGGTTGTCGCGTCAATTCGTCTGTGAAAACCTCCACAAGCCCCCCCGGTACCGCCGATGTCACGCGTCACAGAGCAGTTTGAAGTCGCCCGCCAATATCTTGCCGGCGGAGTCTCGGCGTCGACCCGCGTCAACCGCGCCGTCGGCCACCCGATGTATTTCGATCGGGCGAACGGGTGCCGGGTGTGGGATCTCGACGGCCGCGAGTATTTCGATTTGTGTTGCAGTCATGGAGCGACGCTGTTGGGGCATGGAGACGAGCGGGTTCGAGCGGCGATCGATCGCACGCTCGATCGCGGGGCGGCCTGCTCCTATGAGAACGAGCAGCATGCCGAGTTCGCCAAGCTGCTGTGCGAAACCATTCCGTGTTGTGAACGGGTTCGCTTCACCGGGTCGGGTACCGAAGCGACCATGCACTGCCTGCGGCTGGCGCGGGCCTACACGGGAAAGAGCCTGCTGCTCAAGATCGAGGGGCACTTTCACGGCTATCACGATCAGGTGATGTACTCCATCGGAACCCCGGCCGACCGCCTGGGCGAACCTGCTGACCCGACCCACTTTCCGGGTTCGGCGGGCATCGCTCCCGGTCTCGACCAGCAACTGGTTCTGGTACCGTTCAATCGACTCGACCTGCTGGAGCAGGCATTCGCGAAGCATTCCCGGGAACTGGCGGCGGTCATTCTTGAGCCGGTGTACTACAACGCCGGCTGCATCCTGCCCGATCCCGAATTCCTCACCGCGCTGCGGGACATGACCAGACAGCACGGGGTGTTGTTGATTTTTGACGAAGTGCTGAGCGCGTTTCGTATGACGGCCGGCGGGGCTCAGGAGTATCTGGGGGTCACTCCCGACCTCTGCACGCTGGGGAAGGCGGTTGGAGGGGGCGTTCCGCTCAGTGTGTTTGGCGGTCGACAGGACATTATGAAGCGCTTGATGCCCGAGGGGGACTGCCAGCACAGCGGTACCTACAACGGTCACCCGGTCGCCGTCGCCGCCGGCCTCGCCGCCGTCACGGCGTATCGTCAGCCCGGTTTCTACGACCACATCAACGCGGTCGGCGCGCGGTTGTTCGCGGGGCTGAACGAAATTTTCCGCCGGCACGACGTCTTCGCCCGCGTCCAGGGGCTGGGGGCACGGTTCGGAGTCTATTTTGGTGTTCCCGCCGAATTGCGAGGCTACCGCGACGCCGTCCAGCATTCCCGACCGGCGATGCTCAAATTCATCGCCAAAGCGATCGAACACGGGGTCTATTTCCACGACTACGGCGGGGCCGCGTGCCACCATGGCTTCTGCGCCGCGACAACACTCGACGACGTTCAAACCATTCTGCAACGTCTCGACATCGCAGTGGCTGAACTCGCCGCTGGCGAGCGGCCGGCGTAAGCCGGCTGTCAATCACGCGACCGATTTCGCTCTACGTCCCGCAGCAGCCCCCCAGTGCGTCGCTTAAATGTAGCCCGGATATTCAAAATGCGCGGCCCAATGTGCGCTCCTCGTCGCACGACGCACTCAGGGCTGCAGCAACCCCCCAAACGAACCGTCCGTCGCCAGATGAATCCGACGCCGCATGGTGCCAGCGGGGGAGTGAACCGTTGGTCGAAATCGGATACGGCGGCTTTCGTTGTGAGTCTTGGGACTTCCCGCAGTGCGTTGTTTTGCCGGCGGTGGCACAGTGGGGGCAGTCTTTCGGCGAAAGACGCCTACGTTTCGAGTGCGCCGCGCGCTGGAATACGGACGACAACTTTGTCACACGATCCCGGAAAAAAACCGCTGGCCTCCCGCCGAAACTCCCGATATCCCGTCACGCGTCGAATAGACAAGTGGCGTCGCGAGGGCG
>JAPLOC010000733.1 GCA_026692825.1 Planctomycetota bacterium
CGGAGGATTCGCGACTCAGATTCCATCGGCTGGCCATCTATTGCGTCCGCGAGGCGACCAACGCCCCGGCCATGTTCAGCTCGAACATCCTCGGCGATCGGTGGCACGGCACGGAGGAAGACACCGACGTCGCGGCGCGTGCCATTCGTCGGCTCGACTTTCCGCCGCGCGCCGAAACCCCATTGCCATCCCCCACCAGGCGAGCTGTGGGCGGAATGTTCGGCTTGCCGGCACACGCGATGGCGGGCGTCGGCGAGGATTCGCGTTGATGGCTGGAGTTCGATTCAACCAGGTGGCCGAATGCGTCCACGAATTTGATCCAGTTCGAGGCGACTCGACCCGCTGGCAATGTGCCCGGTGCGGTGTGATTGGTTGCGACTGCGAAGCGTGCGACGGTTGGGGTTTTGATCCTCAGAGTGAGGACGATTGCCCTGTGGACTGCCCTGTATGTCTGGGTGAAGGAGTCCGGACGATCGAAACGATGGATGCACAATTGAGGATCGAGGCATGAATGATAGACAGCTAATGGCGATCGCAGTCGGATCGGTCGAGGCGACCGAATGGAACCAGCGGGTGCCAGTCGGCACACCGGTCAAGTACTCGCCGGCGGTCGGCCCCGCCGTGGAGGGCGTCACGAGATCGGAAGCGTGGTGCCTCGGACACGGGAAACCGGTTGTTCTGATCACGGGGAAAACCGGCGGGGTTGCGTTGAGTCACCTGGAGGTGATGACGTGAGCCGAAAACTAAAAATCTACTTGGCGTCCCGATACTCGCGGCGGGAGGAACTCTGCGGCTATCGCTCGCAGCTCGCCGAGTTGGGGCACACGGTTACAGCGCGGTGGCTCGACGGCAAACACCAGATTGACCACACGGGCCAGCCGATCGGAGACGATGGGGAATCACTGATCGAGGGGACCGGTTTCGGTGCAAGCCTGGCGGCCGATCGAATGCGCGTCCGGTTCGCCTCGCAGGATCTGGCGGACTTGCGCGACGCCAGTCTGGTCATATCGTTCACCGAGGCCCCGGACTCGCCGCACAGTCGTGGCGGCCGGCACGTCGAATTCGGCTATGCGGTCGCCTCCCGCAAGTCGCTGATTGTCGTGGGCTACCGCGAAAACCTGTTCCACTACCTGCCAGGCGTTCGATTCTTTGAACGCTGGGAGGAGTGCTTAGACGTCCTGCAACCCAGTCCCAATTGACCTTCCCGCTTCCTTTGGAAACGCAATGCCCGTCACTGCCCGCAAGCGTCCCCACCTGCCAGTCACCCCCATCACTCATGCCGAGGTCTTGGACTTCCGTCAGGCGTTTGAAGCCCCTCGCGAGACTCTTCAGCCGGCGAACCTGGCTGTCGAGCTGCCGCTCGACCAGATCGTTCCCAGTCCGCTCAATCCTCGCAAGACGTTCGCCAAAGAGGAACTTGATTCGCTCGCCAAGTCGATCACATCGGTCGGAGTCCAGCAGGCGATCTGCGTCCGCCCTCTGCCCAAGAGTGGCCACGTCAGGGATCGGACGGGAGAGCCGCTACAGCAGTACGAGCTGATCTTCGGGGAACGCCGGTACCGGGCGAGCATACTGGTTGGTAAGAAAACGATCCCCACCCGGATCGTTGATGTGACGGACGAAGAGGCACTCGACCTGCAGGCCCGGGAGAATCTCGACCGGGTCGATCTCAATCCAATCGAGCGGGCGATCACGTTTTCCCAACTTCTCGAACACTGCCACCTCACGCAGGAGGCCCTCGCGAGCCGGTACAAGGTCAGCCAGGCCGAGATCTCGAACGCGGTCCGACTGCTGACGCTGCCGGCCGAATGGCAGGACTACGTCGCCTCGGGAGTACTCTCCCCAACGCATGCCCGAGAACTGTTGCCATGGTGCGATCTGCCAGACGTGCTGAAGAAACTGGAACGCCGGGCCAGTGGGCAAAATCCAGCCCCCGCTTTTCCCTCTGTCCGGGAGTGGAAAAGCGAAATCAATCACGCACTCAATCAGTGTTCTCGTTCGATGGCCGCTCCCCGATGGCCCGGGGACTCGAAGGGGTGCCGATTCCGCGCGACAAAGCCGGCAGATCGCGAAGCGCTCGACATCCGCGACGTCCCGACATGGGACGGTACCGAAAAAAGGGCTTTCAACGTCACGGCCTGGGAGGAGCGGCAAAAAGCGGCCAAGAAACGGGCGGCTGAAAAGCCGGTGAATGAAGAATCACAACAGACCAATTC
>JAPLOC010000734.1 GCA_026692825.1 Planctomycetota bacterium
GGCCCGCAAATCGCGGTCAATCGGCTCGATCTGTCGATTCCCGAAGGGACCGTGTACGGTTTCATCGGACCGAACGGGTCGGGTAAGACCACAACCATCCGGATGATTCTGCGGATCTTCTTTCCCGACTCCGGCCGGGTTTCGGTTCTGGGGGCTGATCACGGGGCGGCCGCCGACGACCGGCTCGGTTATCTCCCGGAAGAACGCGGGTTGTACCGCAAGATGATCGTTCGCGACGTCATCGAGTTCTTCGGCAAGCTCAAAGGACTGCGCAATTGTCGTTGCGAGGCGGAGGAGTGGCTCGCGCGGTTGGGGCTGGCCGACTCGGCGAAGAAGCGGGTCGACGGACTGTCGAAGGGAATGTCGCAGAAAGTGCAGTTCATTTCCGCCGTCATCGCGCGACCGAAGCTGCTGATCCTGGATGAGCCGTTCAGCGGACTCGATCCGGTGAACATGGAGCTGCTGAAGGACACGATACTCGACCTGCGCAAACAAGGAACGACCGTTCTCTTCTCGACGCACGACATGCACGTCGCCGAGAAAATGTGCGATCGAGTCTGCATGATCTATAAGGGGAACAAAGTTCTGGATGGCACTCTCGCGGAGATCAAGGGGCAATACGGCCTCGACACACTGCGGATCCGGGTCGGCGACGCCACCTGCCTGCAAAACTTGCCTGGTGTGGTCCAAGTCAATGATTACGGGCAATACCAGGAGCTGCGTCTCGAACCGAACGGGGATTCCCAGGCGGTCCTGAAGCAGGTTCTGTCCCACACCACACTCGACCACTTTGAACGGACTTCTCCGTCACTGCACGACATCTTCGTACGAATCGCCGGGGCCGCCTGAATCCATCATGCACAAAATTCTGACCATCGCCATCCGCGAATACCGCGCGATGATCGTCACCAAGGGCTTTCTCATTGGACTGGCGATTGTCCCGATCCTGTTTCTGGGGGGGGCGATCATTCCCCAGCTCATCGGGAAGTCACTCGACCTGGACGACAAGAAGCTCGCCGTCATTGATCGGTCGGGAAGGCTGTATCCCGTGCTGGAACAGGCCGCCGGTGTGTATAACACAACGGTGGTGTTCGATCCGACGACGAAGAAGCAGATCGGACCGAAGATCGTTTTAGAATCGATCCCCATCGAGGGGGCGTCTGACGAGTTGAAACTCGATCTCTCCGATCGCGTCCGCCAGCGGAAACTGCACGCGTTCGCCGAAATCTCGGCGTCGGTATTCGAGATGCGACTCACGGAACCTCCCGTGACGTACCACTCCGAAAACTCGGCTATGTCCGATACCAAGCGCTGGATGGACACTGTGATCAACGCCGAGGTGCGCCGGCAGCGGATCGCTGAGTCGGGGCTGGACGCTGAGTTGGTCAACGGCGTCACGGCACAGGTCGTCGTCGACGGACGGGGGTTGCTCACACGGAATCCGTCGGGAACCGGCCCGGTTCAGCCGGCCGCCAAATCGAACGCCCTGGAGATGTTGTTCGTCCCGATGGGCTGCATGATGCTGATGTTCATGCTGATCTTCATGGCCTTGCAGCCCATGCTGGAATGCGTGCTGGAAGAGAAGCAGCAACGAGTCGGCGAGGTGCTGCTGGGGAGTGTGAACTCAACGCAACTGATGGGGGGCAAGCTGTTGGGGAATGTCGCCGGCTCACTGACGGTCTTTGTGATCTACGCGTCGGCGGGATTCGGAATCGCGTGGTTCAACGACGTTCTCGACAAAGTTCCGTGGCGCGTCGTCCCGTGGTTCCTGCTGTTTCATGTCTGTGCCGTCTTGATGTTCAGCGGCATCACGATGGCGTTCGCGTCGGCCTCGAACAATCTGCAGGAGGCGCAGGGGTACATGATGCTGGTCTGGATGCCGTTGATTGTGCCGATGTTTGTCTGGTTGAGCATTGTTCAGAATCCCAACGGATCGTTCGCGACCTGGTTCTCGCTGATCCCGCCGGTGACGCCGCTGACCATGGTGTTGCGGATCGCCGCCAGTTCGGCGGTCCCCTTATGGCAGATTCTGGTGGGAGTGGCACTGACGATTGCGTTCACTGTGTTGTGTGTCGTCGTGGCGGGCCGGATTTTCCGGATTGGAATGCTCAGTCAAGGGAAGGCCCCGAAGCTCTTGGACTTGCTGAAATGGGCGTTTGTAGGGGTGTGAACCGTGTCCTCGCGATGTTTCCGTTGCGGAGTGCCCGTGATCGGCAGGGGGCGCTGGTGGTTGTTTGATGACAACCGACTGAGGATCCTGGGGAAGTGGCGGCAGGGAACCAGACCGGCGTGAGATTCCCTTCAACCTACAAGCGACAATTGCCGATCTCTCAGGAGAGCGATTGCGGCGTTTGTGCGGTTGACGCCTGATTTTCGGCC
>JAPLOC010000735.1:0-412 GCA_026692825.1 Planctomycetota bacterium
ACTTGGATGGAGATGGCCGCGCCGATGTCCGAACGGTGATCGCGGACGGCTGGGGTTATACCGATGACTACCACGACTGGACGACCGGAATCGTCCGCGACTCGGCGGGGCGGCTCTACATCGGGCTGGGGAGCGATTACGCCAAGGCGGGGCGGACCAGCGATCAGGGGCGGTTGCGGGGCAAGGTCGTGCGGGTTGAACGAGACGGTTCGCTGACGGTCCTGGGTCACGAATTCCGCTATCCCACCGGCCTGGCGATCACCTCGGATGACCAGGTGTTTGTGTCCGACAACCAGGGGGTGCAAAATCCGTTCAACGAAATCAACCATCTGGTCGATGGAGCGCGATACGGTGTCCCCAGTCTGTTCGAGGAACATCACACAGAGCCCCCCCGACCGCCGGCGCTACAGAT
>JAPLOC010000735.1:464-2326 GCA_026692825.1 Planctomycetota bacterium
TGTCGGCACCACCTACCAGGGGGCGGTCTATCCATTGAGCTTTCCTCCCACCACGGTGCTGCAAGGAACGAAGGCGGAGAACGCCAACGAGCCATTGAGTCCAGTGGGTTCAGGATCCCAACCGAAACGGGGCTTTCTGGGAACGTTCTGCGGGGCCCAGGCTCCCAATGGCGATCTCTACATCGGTTCGATGCACGATAGCGGCTGGACCGGGGGACCGAACATTGGCGAAATCGTGCGACTGAAGCGGTCGGGGGAGATTCCGCTGGGGATTGAGTCGATTACCGCTCGCGAAGGGAAGTTCATTCTCCGTTTCACCCGACCGATCGATCCGACCGAAGCGGCACGCCCCGAGCGGTATGCGATCTCGGGAGTGACCCGTCGCTGGACGAGTGGTTACGCCACACCCGATAGCGGTCAGCATCGGCTGGAGGTCGCTCGTGCCGACGTGAGCGACGACGGCCGAACCGTCACCCTGCACACCGGCAAACAGCAGCGCGGGTTCGTTTACGAGATTCGCATCGGTGCTGTCGCAACCGACAAGGGAACGTTGCTGTGGCCCGCTGTCGGGTATTACACCCTGCATGACTATCCCGTCGATCCAGACGGCAAGCGATGACAATCACGACAAGGAGGGAACCGATGATCGACGTCACAGAAGGATTGGATCGACATTTTGTGGGTGGCCCCATAATTTGCACCTACGTCCGCCGCATCACGACATTGCTCACCCTGTTGACGGTTGGGATGTCCTCGTTTTTTGCTGGAGGAATGGTCGCCAACGCGGATGATGAGCCAACCCCACCGTCCGCCAGTTGGCCGCAGTTTCGCGGGCCGACGGGGCAGGGAATGGTGGTTGCGGGTGAATCGGTGCCGGTCTCCTGGTCCGAGACAGAGAACATCGCCTGGCGGGCGAAGGTTCCGGGTTCGGGCTGGTCGTCCCCGGTGATCGACGGCGACGAACTCTGGGTGACCACCTCGACCGAATCGGGACGGTCACTGCGGGCGATCTCGTTCGATCTCACGACCGGTAAACTGACTCGCAATATCAAGGTGTTCGATATCGATCGGGCGGGGACGATTCACTCCAAGAACGGCCACGCTTCCCCAACACCAATTCTCGACGGCGACCGGGTCTACGTGCATTTCGGTGCGAACGGAACCGCCTGCCTCACGCGCTCGGGACGGATTCTCTGGAAACGGACACTCGCGTATTACCATCACCACGGGTCGGCTGGTTCGCCGGTTTTGGTCGATGGCGTCCTGGTGGTGATCTGCGACGGATTCACCGGTCCCTTCTACGACAAGGTGACTCGTCCTGGAGTGGAGCAGCAAGACACCGCGCGCGGGCAGACACAGCTATTGCACCCCGCTGGTCGTGTCGGTCGACGGAAAACCGCAGGTGATCTGTCCTGGTGGAGACCACGTGTGGGGGTACGATCCGACCGACGGTCGCGAGCTGTGGAACTGCCGGTATGAAGGGTATTCGGTGATTCCCCGTCCGGTGACCAAGAACGGTGTGGTCTTTGTCTGTACCGGCTACGACGCCGCCTCGCTGATGGCGATTCGACTGGGAGGGCAAGGGGACATCACGAACTCGCATCTCGCGTGGCGATACGCGCAAGGGGTGCCATTCACTCCGTCCCCCGTGATCGTGGGAGATTACATCTACCTGGTTTCCGACAATGGAATCCTGAGTTGTGTCACGCTGGGAGGGGGACAACTCGAGTGGAAACAACGGCTCGGGGGCAATTACTCGGCCAGCCCCATCTGCGTTGAAGATCGCCTGTACTGCCAGAGCGAAGAGGGGGTCACGCACGTGGTGCGGGTCGGACCGAAGTTTGAGAAACTGTCGACCAACA
>JAPLOC010000735.1:2350-3395 GCA_026692825.1 Planctomycetota bacterium
CCAACAAAATCAAAGGGAAGACGTTCGCGTCTCCCGCAGTCGTCGGCGGACGGATCTACCTCCGCAGCGACAAGCAGATTTATTGCGTTGCGGAATCGAAGTGAAATGAAGACAGTCAAACCGAGTTTTTGCCAGCCAATCGAGCGAGGTTGCCAAAAGTTAGCCCCTTAGCGGCGGACGAAAACGACAGTCCCCCAAGATCGAATCAAACCACAGTTTTGATCCTGGAATGGCACGGACGACTCGCGAGACCGCCGACGTTCATGGGCCTTCGATAGCCGGCGCGGTTTCCTCTCCGTTATGCTGTGCCAAACCGGTTTCTTCTCTCCGTCGCCCGTATTCAGCCACCACCGATGACCGAGCCACCAATCGGAAATCCCCCAGACCCCGGGAACGCGGACAAGTCGGGCAAGACTGAATTCGTACCGGTGGATTTTGGCGATGACCAGCAGCAATTGACGGCCAATCAGCCGACCCCGAATTTCCCCGGGCGGATCGGTCGCTACCGTGTCGAACGGCTTCTCGGCGAAGGAGGCTTCGGGCAGGTATATCTGGCGTATGACGAGCAGTTGAATCGGCGGGTCGCCGTGAAGGTGCCGCACGCCCGCCTGATCAAGCGTCCCGAAGACGCGGTGGCCTACCTTGCCGAAGCGCGGGCGGTCGCGGGACTCGACAACCCACATGTGGTCCCAGTTTATGATGCAGGCGGCACCGACCAGTTTCCTTGTTTCGTCGTGTCGAAATTTATTGACGGCGTCACGCTGGCGGGCCGACTGCAGCGGGGGCGGCCCGACCCGTTCACGTCGACCGAACTGACCGCGACCATCGCCGAGGCGCTGCATCACGCCCACAAACGGGGCCTCGTGCATCGTGACGTGAAACCGGGAAACATCCTGCTCGATGCCGCCGGTCAACCGCATCTGTTGGATTTCGGCCTGGCACTGCGCGAACAAGACGTTTCCGCCGACTCGGCCTACGTCGGGACGCCGGCCTACATGAGCCCCGAACAGGCACGGGGAGAAGGACACCGGGTCGACGGTCGCAG
>JAPLOC010000736.1 GCA_026692825.1 Planctomycetota bacterium
GATGTGTGATGTCGACGGGAAGCGGAGCGGCACCTCAGAGTTCCGGCGCGGCAACAACGGTGACCACCACATCGTTGCTGGATCGGGTCGTCTCACAGACGAAACAGACGCCGCGTGACGAAGCGGTTGATCTTCTCCAGCAGTTCATGGAGGCGATCAATGCGAAGACGATTTCGATCGACAAGAATCACATCGCGACACTCGAGCGGGCGATAGAAGAGCTCGACGAACGCTTGTCGAAGCAGCTCGCCACGGTGATGCACCACCCCCAGTTTCAAAAGCTGGAGGGATCGTGGCGCGGCTTGCACTATCTGGTCGACAAAACCGAGACCAGCACGTCGCTGAAGATTCGGATGTTGAATGTCTCCAAAAAGGAGTTGAAGAACGATCTGCAGCAGGCGATTGAGTTTGACCAGAGCGAGACCTGGAAGCGGATTTTCGAAGAAGAGTACGGCACTCCCGGGGGAAATCCCTTTGGCGCGATGGTGGGAGATTACGAATTCGAAAACACCAACGATGATATCGACACGCTGTCGCGGATGTCGAAGATCTCGGCGGCCTGTTTCGCGCCGTTCATTACCTCCCCTTCGCCCAAGCTGTTCGGTTTTGACAACTGGACCGACCTCAAGAATCCCCGGGATATCGCCAAGATTTTCGACAGCAAAGCATACATCAAATGGAATGCTTTCCGGGCGACCGATGAATCACGGTTTGTTGTCATGTCGATGCCGCGAGTACTGGCGCGGCTTCCTTACGGAACGGCGAAGCCCATTGACGAATTCGATTTTCAGGAGGTCGCGCTGGGACCGAATCGTTCGCCGATCTCGGTCCCGCACGATCAGTACTGCTGGATGAACGCGGCTTATGTGATGGGAACCCGGCTGACAGACGCGTTTGCCCGGACGGGATTCTGCACGGCGATCCGCGGTGCGGAGGGTGGTGGGCGCGTGAGCGATCTGCCAACCTATGTCTTCTCGACCGATGATGGTGACCTCGACGCGAAATGTCCCACGGAGATCGCGATCACCGGCCGCCGCGAAAAAGAATTGAGCGACACCGGGTTCCTGCCGATCTGCCACTACAAGAACACCGATTACGCGGTGTTTTTCGGTGCCCAGACAACGCAGAAGCCGGTGAAATATGATCGGCCCGAAGCGACGGCGAATGCGCAGATTTGCGCGCGATTGCCGTACATTATGGCGGTTTCGCGATTCTCGCATTTCCTGCAGGTGATGGGGCGAAATAAGGTCGGATCCTTTCTGGAGGCGTCCGAAACGGAAAAACTGCTGGACCGCTGGATCAACAATTACGTTTCGACCAACAATCCCGACGCGGACACCAAGGCCCGGTTGCCGTTGGCGGCCGCCCAGGTCAAGGTCGAGGAGATTCCCGGCAAGCCCGGCTCGTATCATGCGGTTCTGCATATGCGCCCCTGGTTGCAGATGGAGGAGCTGACCGCATCAATGCGGCTTGTCGCTCGGATTCCGCAGAACAAGTCGTAGTTCCACTGTCCGGTTCCACCCAGTCTCGGTTCGCTCGCTCCGTTCGATTTTCAGGAATGCGACTGTGCTGGCTTCATCCACCGCCGAACCGGCGACGACCGCGAACGAGTTCGAAATCTACCGGCTGCTGGATCGCGTTGTCGGATTGACCGGCGACGCGAATTCAGACGTGGGGCCGTCGCGTGCTTGGGCGAACGCGTTCCTGAACGCGAAAACACCGGCGGAAGCCCTGGAGGTGATTTTCGGCCCGAAACCCTGGCCGACCCGTCGTCAGGCGATTTCGATATTGAATCACCTGCTGGGACTTCTCGACGATCAAATCGGTCGGCAACTCAACGTCGTACTGCACCACAAGTCGTTCCAACAGCTTGAGGCCGCCTGGAGATCGCTGGCCTATCTCACAAATTGTGTTGAGCCATTTGCCGAAGGTCCCGCGGTTCGAATTCGACTCTGGAACTGTGGC
>JAPLOC010000737.1 GCA_026692825.1 Planctomycetota bacterium
CGAAGCGAAGGCGGAGTGACGGCAGTGCGAGCGTCAACGGCCGCTGCCACCGGAATCGAGCCGTTTTTGATACTTAAGCCACCTGATCTCGGCGGTGCGGCACCCCATGGTGCCGCACCACGTCGGCGATACTTACGCCAGGATCTTGTCCATCCGCTGGGAGACTTCCAGCAGGCGGGCGCGGTCACCGCCGCGCACCTCGGCGGAACCCCAGCCGCTGTAGCCGATCTCCTCGAACGCCTTCAGCACTGCGGGCCAGTCGCAATCTCCGTCGCCCAGCTCGGCTTCGAACCCCGCGTACGGCCCCTTCTGATCCCGCAGCTTGCGGCTGTATTCTTTGATATCGACCTTGAGAATCCGCTTGCCGAGCGTACGGATCCAATGTTCGGGCCAGCCGTAGTTGATGATGTTTCCGACGTCAAAATACGCGCCGACGAGCGGGCTTTCGAATTCGTCGATGTAGCGGGCGAATTCCAGCGGGCTCAGCAACATCATGTTCCAGACGTTTTCAAACGCGATTTTAAGGCCCAACTCCCCCGCCAGTGGGAGCGCCTTGCGGATTTCGTCTTGTGACCGCTTGTAGGCGTCGGCGTAGGAAATCTCTTTGTTGCAGATTCCGACCACCAGCAGCACGGTGGTTCCGCCGTAAACTTTGCAGTCGCGCAACGCCGTTTTCAGCCCCTCGACCCCCTCGGCTCGAACGGTCGGGTCAGGGTGCGACAACGGTTTGCCCCAGTGGATGTAATCGACCACGCCGTGCACAATCAGTCCGCTCGCGTCCATCGCGCGCTTGACCTCGTTGTGGTCGGCGGGCTTGTCCATGTCGATGCCTTCAAAACCGATCTCCTTCAGCATTTTGAATTTCTCGATCAATGGCGCGTCGCCTCCCACCATGCTGTATTTGAGCGCCTTTTTGAGCTTCAAAGGCTTTTTCTTATCTTCCGCCTGAACGACGTTCCCCCCCAATTGGCCACCAACAGCCGCCACCGCCGCCAGCGTGCCGGTCGTCTTCAGGAAATCGCGTCGGTCGAACATGTCGCTCATGGAATGGCTCCTGGCAGGGGTGAGTGATTCCGCGTTGAGAAACGCGGCGAGGCGGAAATTGCGACATTGAGCGCGAGCCGCGCCAACACCTCCACTTCGGCCGCGCGGAGTATAGTTTTGGGCGAACGGCAGAACAACGGGTACTCCTCAAGTGAGCATTGTCCTCTCCGCTTTTCCACACCATGTCCTTGCCCCTTGACCGGAAACCGCCGTCGGCGACTTGGAACAACCACTGAAGATCATTCGACGGACAGGATTTGATAGGACGAAGAGGATGAAAGGGATGAACAGGATGGAGTCGCGTGCCATTCCTGCGCTCTGGATACTGGGTCAAACACTGGCTTTGAGCGACTCAATCACTCCCCGCGACACGAGTTCGTGGATCTCGTTTTCCGAAAACCCCAAAACCGAACTCAAGACCTCCGTCGTATGTTCCCCCAACCGGGGAGGAGGTCGCCAGGCTTTGTCTTGCCGTGCCGGCGAACCGGTGCCAAAACGGAACGGCGTCCCCGCGAGTTTCAGCGGTCCGATGGTCGGATGGATCACCTCCCGAACCATCTCTCGCGCGACCGCCTGCGGATCGTTGAACGCCTCCGCGACGCTGTGTACCGCTCCACACGGGATGCTGGCTGCTTCCAGTTCGCGCAACCACTCGCGAGTGTCTCGTTCCTGAACAAGCGGCTTGATCATGGGCATTAGCAACGCCCGATTCCGCACCCGGGCCGCATTGGTGGTGAATCGGGGATCTTCACCCCACTCGGCCCTCCCGAGCAGCGCGGCGAAACGGCGGAATTGCGCGTCGTTGCCCACGCCAATCACCACACTTCCGTCCGCCGTCGCGAACACCTGATAGGGAACGATATTCGGATGCTCGGTGCCCAGTCGACGGGGAAGTTCGCCACTCAGGAGATAGTTCTGGCCGACGTTCGCCAGCCAGGCGATGGTGGAATCGAAAAGTGCGATGTCGATTCGCTCACCACGACCGGTCGACGCGCGCCCCACCAGGGTCGCCAGAATCGCCTGGCTCGCGAAGAGTCCCGCGGTGATGTCCGAAATCGCGACCCCCACTTTCATGGGAGAGCCGTCCGATTCGCCGGTGATGCTCATCACACCGGCCAGCGCCTGAATCATGATGTCGTAGCCCGGTTCGTCACGCCGTGGTCCGTTCTGTCCGAAGCCTGTGATGCTGCAATAGACCAGACCGGGATTTCGCGCGGCGAGCGCCGCATACCCCAGCCCCCAGCCGTCAAGCGTTCCCGGGAGAAAATTCTCGATGAGGACATCAACCCCATCGGCAAGGCGGGCGACCAGATCCCGGCCGGCCGGCTCCTTGAGGTTGATGGCGACACTGCGCTTGTTCCGATTGCAGCAGAGAAAGTAGGCACTCTCGCCGCCCGCGAAGGGCGGTCCCCAGCCGCGCGTGTCGTCCCCCGCACCCGGACGCTCGACCTTGATGACATCCGCCCCCAGGTCGGCCAACTGCATGGCGCAGTACGGACCCGCCAGAACCCGCGACAGATCCAGAACTTTGATGTTCGCCAACGGCGCTGGCATGGCGATTGCTCCTATTCACAAGTCCTGCGACCGCGTTGGACCCGTCTCCAGCGAAACGACCGGAATCGAAGAGAAAAGTCACCCGAACCACGTCCATTGTACCGGATTGCGACGGGGACTCCATCCCGTCCAGAATCTTGCAGAATGTACAATCTGCAAATTGTGGCCAATTTCTGATCAAGCCGGCGACTGCCCGGTTCTTTTTCAACCCAGGAGAGCAAACCATGACGCGATTCCTCCCCACCTGCGTTTTCGCCCTCGCGTGTGCCACTGTGATGATGGGCGTGTGTGCTGCGACCCGCGCCGACGAGAAGCCAAAGCATACGATCAAGGAGATCATGAAGGAACACAAAAAGGGGGCGCTCAAAGACAAGGTTTTGGAAGGAACCGCGTCGGCGGAAGAGAAGAAGAAACTGGTCGAGTTGTACACCGAACTGGGAAAGAGCAAGCCCCCCAAAGGGAGCGAGGAAAACTGGAAGAAACTCAGCGACGCGCTGGTCAAGGCGGCCAAGGAAGTCGCTGACGGCAAAGACGCCGGGATTGACGATCTGAAAAAGGCGGTGAACTGCGGAGCGTGCCACTCGGCCCACAAGGCGAGCTGATCGTTGCTGGATCCGCTTGACGCACAGTCCTCTCGGCGGATACACCGGGATCTCTGAACGCTCCGGTTCAGAGATCCCGGGAGTCCACCACGATGTCGACTGAACCACTGCGCCTGCTCATTCTCGGTGCCCATCCCGACGACGCCGAATACCACGCCGGTGGCTTGGCAATCAAATATCGCCGGGCCGGGCACGTGGTGAAATTGGTTTCGGCGACCGATGGCGGTGCCGGGCACTATGCCCTGTCGGGGACCGAATTGTCGATGATTCGCAAACGCGAAGCCGAGCGGTCGGCGGCCAGTATCGGGGCGATCTCTGAGCTGTGGCGGTTTCCCGACGGTCGGCTGGAACCGACGCTCGAATTGCGGGAGCGGGTGATTCGGGAGATCCGGACGTTTCGGCCCGATCTGGTGCTGACGCATCGGACGTGTGACTACCATCCCGATCACCGCGCGATCGGACAGGCGGTGCAGGATGCCTCTTACATGGTCACGGTTCCGTCGATTTGTCCCGACACGCCCATCCTCCGCCGCGATCCGGTTGTGGCAATGATGAACGACCGCTTCACCCGCCCGGTCCCGATGCGACCTGACGTGGTGATCGACGTGACCGACGAG
>JAPLOC010000738.1 GCA_026692825.1 Planctomycetota bacterium
GCACTGAGCTGGAAAAGGTCTGCGTCTGGAGGGCGATCCAGGGAAGTGTCTTTACCAGACAGCCAACGCGTTGGCACGCGTGACGGCGGTGAAGGCTGCCAATCCACACGAGCGACTTCCGCCTCAGGAATCCTGTTCATCCTCTTCATCCCTTTCATCCTGTCTGAAACTTCTTCCAATCCGCGCTGTGTGGTCGTGTGGGTCGGAGAATGGGGCAGACGGACGGAAAGAATTTGACAGGATGAAGAGGATGAAAGGGATGAACAGGATGGAATCACCCGCCATTTCGGCTCGCTGGATACCATCCCATTGCACTGAGCTTCGGCGGTTGCGTTATTTCGCTTCCGCGTCCGCTTTGGACTTCTCGTGCCAGGCCTTCGAGACTTCGGGATTCGGGGTGGCGTCCCCTTCTTCCAGGCCCATCACCCAGCGGATGCCGCCGATCAGCGATTCGCGGAATTTGGGATTGGCCCAGGTCTCGGCGTTGTGGCCCAGGTTGGTGTAGAAAATGCGGCCTTCGCCGTAGTTCTTGATCCACGAGACGGGCACATGGTACGGCTTCTTGGTGCCGGTTTTCGCCATGTTCAGGCTCATGAGAACGTGGACTTTCTCGGGCTGCCAGTTCTTGTACTGGTAGATTTCGTCCTTGATCTGGAATTCGTCACCCCAGACCTTGGTCGACGCGTGATTTTTGTCGTGAACGGTGATCGTGACGGTGTCCCCCGCGTTCCAGGGGTGACCGTCGAACGTGCCGCCGATCATGTCCCAATACGGCTTGTAGTCGCCGTAGGTGTCGGTGGAGGAGTGGGTCGCGATGAACCCGTGCCCCTTTTCCTTCAGCCACGTTTCAAAGAAGAATTTCAGGTTTTCTTCGGGAATCTCGAGGTTCGGACCCTGGGTGTAGAAGAAGACCAGATCGTATTTCTTGAGGTTCTCGGGGGTGAAGTCCGCGACCGGATCCTGAGTGCAGTCAACCGAGAAGAGCTTGGTCTGCTGCCCGATCTGGGTGACGGCGATTTCCGAAGCGGCCAGCTTCTCTTTTCCTCGTTTGACCGGTTCATGCGTGAAGGTTTTGGAGGTTGTCACCATCAGCATGCGAACTTTTTTCGCCGGGGCGTCTTCGGCCATAACCGACGAAACAACCGGGAAAGTGGCCAAAAACAGGCCGATCAACAACAATCGGAGCGGGCGCTTCATCGTCAGCATGGGGACCTTTCAACACGTTTGTGTCAGGAGTTCACTGGGGCGCTGTGGACAGAACGCCTATCATAGAGGGCGCAAGGCGGCCTCGCCAGATTTGAGACCCGGTTGGCCGGAACGCGAATCCGCCTCACTCCTCCCCCCACGTCATCGCCTCCCCTCAGACCGCCGCCCCGCGCCGCTGTCTGCCGCGAGGTGCCGTCGTCCGACACTCTTCCATGCAAAACGGTTTTCTGGGCTATCCCGCCTCGTTCATGCTCGATGTGGTGGTCTGCGCGCTGGTCGTCGTAGTCCCCCTGCTGGCGTTCAACCTCTACCTGGTCAAGTTTGGCCGCAACTACGCCCTGCACAAGAAGCTGCAGTTGCTGCTGGCGGCGGTACTGCTGGTCGCGGTCGGGCTGTTCGAAGTCGACATGCAGCTTCAGGGGGGGATCGATGGAATCCTGACGAAGCGCGAGCGCCCCCTGTCGGCGGAGGAACTCGCCAGTTTTCGCACATTGCTCTA
>JAPLOC010000739.1 GCA_026692825.1 Planctomycetota bacterium
GACGTAATCCGAGTGGTCAAATGGAATGGTTCCGTCTGGGCTGCGTCGGTCCAGTCCCAGTCGTTGACTCTTCCCTTCCGGTTCATTTTCTCATTTAGTTTTTTTCTGTCCGTCCGTGTTCGTGTGTTTCGTGCCTTTCGTGGTTCCCCCTTCCTTTCTGTGACCCTACCGAGAATCCTGATCCTGAAAGCCGTCGCGTGATGAAACTCCATTTCGAATCGAATCTCGACTTCCAACACGCAGCCATCAAAGCGGTTTACGACCTGTTCCACGGCCAGGAGATCTGCCGAACCGAATTCACGGTCACCCGCGGCCCCCCGTCCGCCAGAACCGATTGGCGTAGCCGAATTCCCCGCCGTACGGCGAGCAGGACGGGAGGGTAACGTGGATTAAAATCCACGCTACCCTCCTCCAATCGCACCTTCTGTGAATGTTACAAATCAACGGATTTGATCTTGGACGGGCACTAAGCCGCGCGATCCCGTGCCAATATCGTCAGTCGTCGTCGCGGTCGTCGGCGGCCAGAATCGATTCTGTCGAGTCGACCGTCGAATACCGTCCCTCGGCGAGTTGCGTGCGAATCGTTCGCTTGAGCGCGATCCGCTCGTCGGGCAATGCGCCAGCGATCAGCGTCATGTCTTCGACCTTATAGCGGCCCCCTTCACGTGTCAGCCGGACCTGGGCCCCCTGGCGGTTGTTTCCCAGCGCCCCGGTGGCGTTGTTCCCCTGAATGCTGATCCCCGTGAGTCGACTCTTGAGGTAGCTCTCGGGAGCCGGATCGAATTGTGGGACCGCGTCGAGATGCACCCAGACGGCCCGGGTGAAATCGCGGGCGGCGACTCCACGGACCCGGTTCATGTCGCCCGCTTCGAGGGCGAGCGCGAAATTCGCGACGGGAATCATCGCCTCCAGGGTCGCCTTGAGCGATTGGGGATAGTCGGCCGCCGGCACCAGCACGTCATCGACGCGGATCTGACCTTCCTCGTCCCGCAACTGGTAGGTCACCGGAGTGTCGCCATGCTCCACCAGGATTTCCGTGAGTGGCCCCTTGAAGAGCGTCTGCAAAACGCGGAGCTTCCCGTGAGAGAATTCATCCAGCGGCATCCAGGCGAAATGTTCGTTGGTGGTTGACTGCCAGACCTTGTCTTTGAAGTCATGTGTGGAGTTCGCCAGCAGTGCCGACAGATCGCGTCGGGCCAGAGCCTGCGAGAATTCGTCCAGCGCGTGCCGGCTGTTGTACAGCGACGACAGCCGCTTGTCCTGGGTGCTGTTCAATTCGTAAATCGTGACTTCATCGACGACATACCTCGGCACGTCGTGAATTGTCTGGTTCGCGGTCCGCTCGAGGTTGATCTTCACCACTTCTTCGCCATGCCGGACGACGATCGCGGCGGTCTTGTCTTTCAGATCCAGCTCGAAATCCTGCATGCTGGCCGGCCCTTCGGGAAGGGGCACCTGACTGAGATCGGCGGCGGCCAGACTTCCGCGGAAGAACTGCGGTTCGCAGATTTCGGCCGACGCGACGGAATTTCAACACCAGTTCGCCATCGCTACGGGCGACATGCGTGGTGGCGGTTTCCTCACCAATGCGGTCGTTGGGCAGCACCCGCGCCTGGGGGGCGATGCCGGTCGTCAGTTTGGTGGAGAGTTGACGGAAGTGATCGGGGGTCAGGCTGGCAATCGCCTGGGTGAATTCCGGAGTGGCGACCGTGCCGATTTCACCACGGTTACCGCCGCGCCAAGCGGACAAGGACCGGTTGACACTGACCAGGAGTTCGAGCCGGGTTGAGAGCGAACGGCCTTTTTCGACATCTTCCTTGCGGAGGTATTCGTCCACAACGACCCAGCGTTTGAGGTCGGGATCCTTTTTCAGGAAGACGACGACGCGTTTCTTTTCTTCGCCGATTTCGATCGTCACCTTCTTTTCGATCGGACGTTTCCGGTCGTCCTTTTCGGTGTCGACCGACTTCACAACCTTGATCTTCCCTTCCGGAAAATCAATCAGCTCCAGCGCGTCAAACGTGTCGGCCCCTTTGACCGCCCGCGACTCGAATTCGTCCGACGCCTGCTCGCGCAATTTGTCGAGGTCGTGCTTCGAGAGACTCTCATGAAACGCCGTGATGACCTTCGTTTCGGTCATATGCGAACAGCCGATCGAGCTGGCAAGCAGCCCCAAACCGGCGGCAAACGAAAGCGACGAGCGCGACATGGCGGCCATCCCGGGCGGATTCGGTGGGAGTCGGCGGCACAAATTGAGCCGCGAACACGAAGGGGGGGGAATGTGACGGAAGGGAACGAAAGGAAGGACGATCGAGGGGAGATCGAGAGAGGAGGGGCGTTTTCGCAGACTGGGGAAAACTCGTCAAGACCGGTTCGGGGGTGGCGCAGGGGATGGGGACTGCGCTGGCACGAACCCCACTACAGTCCCCCGAAGTCACTGAACCGCGGCGACAACAGGTCGGTGAGTTGCCGCCGATCGTCACGAGTCAGCCATTCAAATCCCTTCGGCGGTGCCTCCGCCTGTAATATCTCCCGCAACCGGTCCCGAATCTTCTGGTGGAGTGGTTCCGAAATCGATCGAAACGCGGCAGAATCGACCAGCCAACTGCAACGGTGCCGAAACAGTCGGGTTCGCAACTCGAATTCCCGCAGTGAATTCTCCGCCGGATTGCGCCCTGCCGACTCAAACCACTTCCTGTAGTGCAAATCTCCTTCAATCGCGGCAGGAAGCGTTGGCTCGTCGGAGAACATCAGGCAGCGCAGGAAGGGATCCAGCGTCGCAAGCGGCTTCTCGAACGCCGCCTCGTACCGCAGTCGCGTCAACAACGTATAGAACCGCATCTGGTGGTCATGCACCAGCATGGGTAATACGTCGCTCGTGGCAAGTAGGTGCTTGGAGACGGGGGCTGTCCCTGCCAGTTCAACGGTCGGCACGCGTTTTTGCGCTTTTTCGAATTGCGATACCGCGTCCGCCGTCGCCAGGTTTCCCAGGTGTTCAAAACCCGAGGCGTCCCCGGTCACATACCAGCCTCCCCAACGTTTGGGATACGGCGTGGTGTGGTCGATTGACGAATATCCACTCACCGGTTTTCCCGCAGCGTCTGTGATGAACGACCGCAGCGCAAATCCGGGAACCTGGAGGGTGTTTTCAGAAACATGACACGTCAGGCAGTTGTCGTCGCGGGTCAGCCGGGCGGAACCATCTTCACGAAACCGCAGGGCGTAGAAAACGGGAGAGCGCCCGGGGATTTTTCGGCGAAATCAACCGGGCGTTCGCGGCATTCTTCGCGAACACCAGAAGCTGCGATTCCGCAGGCACTTCCAGCGCCCGCAAGACCGCGGGCAGGTAACCGTGCCGTGAATCGTTCTCCAGACTCACCTCACCCGTCCGCACTCGCTCGAACAGTCGCGAGACATTGTTTTCTTCGGGGCCAAAATAGTCGACCGGGTGTTTTCGGTAGGGAAGCCGTTCGATTGTCGATTGGGCGGTCACGGGGACAGGGACGGTACCGATCGCGATGATTAACGCCAGCACGAGAAGCGCGAATTGGAAACACGATTTGCGGTTGCTGTATGAGACAGACCGTATCCGAGCCGCGCCCGTCAGGAAGCGGTCAACGGCTACCGCTTCCTGACGAACGCGAAACTGCGGAGGCACTCGACCGGGGAATCGGATCGCAGCCGGCCCCGGGCGGTGGCATGTCGTCTCGCCACACGCGGGGCGACCCGTTACCATATCCTGCGTCCCGGAAGTTCTCGCCATGTTTCAGCGCTCTTCACTCGCCTGGCCGATCGTACTCGCGTCGGTCCTCGTTCCGCTGATCGTCGCGCTCTTGGTCATGTGGGTGGTCGACCAGACGCAGGCGCAGCGCTGGGTGCTGCTCGTCATTGGGGTCATCGTCATCACGGTCATTCTCTTCGGAGTCGTCGCGTATTTCTACTGGACGATCCGCGAGGTTCGGCTCAATATCCGCCAGGCGAATTTTCTGGACGCCGTCACGCACGAGCTGAAGTCCCCGATCGCGTCCATGAAGCTCTGCCTGCAAACTCTCGACCTGCGAACCGTCACCGCCGAGCAGCAGCGCGAATTGCATCGCTTCATGCTCGAAGACATTCAACGACTCGACGGGCTGATCGACCACATGCTCACCATCGCCCGACTGGGGGCCGAGCCGACGATTGCGCAGGTGGAGATTGTCTTTCTTCCGACCCTTTTGCGGCGTTGCATCGACGAAGTCCGGCGTCGCTACGATCTCGACGCCGAGCGAATCACGCTCACGTGCGAAGACTGCCTCGTTCCCGGTCGCGAACGGGATCTCGAAATGGTGTTCCTGAATCTTCTGGACAACGCCGTCAAGTACGGCGGGAAAGAACCGCGAGTGATCGTCGAATGCAAACGAACGCCGCGCGGACGAATCCAGACCCGCATTTCGGATAGTGGATCAGGGATCAGTTTCGATCTGCGTCGCAAGATCTTTCAGCGGTTCTACCGGGGCGGGTCGGAACTCGAGCGGACCACCAAGGGAACCGGACTGGGACTGCACATCGTCAAGTCCCTGGTGGGTCGGATGAAAGGGAAAGTGATTGTCCACGGTCGCGGTCCCTTGTCGGGGGCGACCTTTGAGGTCGATCTTCCCGGCCACATCGCGTCCGACAGGGGAATCCCCTCGGATGCGAGCCCGCCCGCCGCGAACCGTGTCGACACGCCCGAATCATCGAGTGACACAGTGGAGCCCAACAGCGCTCCGGCCTCCCCGGTCACCCCGCTTCCGGGATGAACTGCCTCCAATCGAGTCCCCATAATCCTCCGAATTCCCACCGTATCCGCTGCGATGAAACCTCGAATTCTCATCGTTGAAGACGAACGACACATCGGCCTGCCCCTCAAATTCAATTGTGATGCCGAGGGGTACGAAACGACCCTGGTGGAAGATGGTCCCTCCGCACTGCGGCTGTTTGAACAGAATCCGCAGGCATTCGACCTGCTGATTCTGGACCTCATGCTTCCGCAAATGAGCGGCTATGGCGTGCTGGAACGACTGAGAAAGTCGGGAATTCAGGTGCCCGTGCTGATTCTGTCGGCTCGCACACTTTCTGAAGACCGGGTGCGGGGCTTCGATCTGGGGGCCGACCAGTACATGACCAAGCCATTCGAGCTGGCGGAGCTGCTGTCGCGGGTTCGCAGCCTGTTGCAGCGCCATTCCCAGATCCGCGGAACAACGGCACCGGAACCGAAACCGTCGGCCGACGTGTTTGAGTTTCCGGGGGTCGTGGCCGACTTCTCCCGGCACGAGGTCTCGGTCCGGGGCGAACCGCGCACGCTGACCTCCCTGGAAATGAAACTGCTGAAGTTCTTCAGCGAACATGAAGGGGTGGTGCTGACGCGGAATCAACTGCTCGACAACGTCTGGGGGCTTGATTCGAATTCGACTGCCCGAACCGTTGACAACTTCATCGCCCGGTTGCGACAGCATTTCGAGGTCGATCCGGCAAAGCCGCGGCACTTTTTGTCGGTGCGGGGAGTGGGGTACCGGTT
>JAPLOC010000740.1 GCA_026692825.1 Planctomycetota bacterium
AGGGACCGTCCGTGACAATGCGACGACCGTCCCGCAGACGGACGCTGGTGGCGGTGGAGACCGGTCGAAGCGGAGATGCCGACAGATAGCGCCCCCGACTGTCGAGATCGCGGGTGACTTCAGCCGCCGCGCGCATCGCGGCAAGATGGACATCCGGCCCGACGGCGGTCCAGTACTCTTCATCGTCGTAGCAGATCAAGAGGTACTGTTGGAGATCGCCTGGAACGGCTCCCGGTTTTTCCGCCGGCAGCCCATCCAAGGGAAACAGCGGACGAATTTCCACCGTCCCCTTTTTCACGGCCGGGATGCGGCAGGCGATCGCGATCGCATCGTCCAGATTGGGGACATCGACAATGTAGTAGCCGCCAAGCTGTTCGGTCGTCTCGGCGAACGGGCCGGCAGTCACCAGCCGCTGGCCGTCACGCATCCGCACACAGTGCGCCGTGGCAACCGGATGTAATGGGGACGCGCCGTGGAATTGCCCCAGCGCGGCCAGTTCATGACACAGCGCAACCGACTCCTGGAGGCAGGAGTTCCATTCGTCGGGTGTCCAGGAATTCTCAGGACTGTAAACCAGCAGCATGTACTTCACAGCGACTCTCCGTGCGATGCGTTTTGGATGCCCCCCGTCAGGTACTCATAGATCTTCCCTGCCAGCCATGCGCAGGGAAACGTCGACAGTGCCAACGCCACCGGAAACCACGCTGGCCCCAGATCCTGCTGGATGGCGGCAACCGCCCCCAGAGAACTGAGGACAAATCCGATGGCGGCACCGATCCACACGTGTTTCCAGGGGGAATGTGGAGCGAATTTGGCTGTGACGTAACTTCCCAGAACTCCGTACACCGTACGATACGCCAATGCCAGAAGATTGTCCCCCGTGTCATTCATCGGCTCTCCCCAGGGAGGAAAGATATCAAGGCTGTGCATCAACTGGTCAGTCGCCAGGGAGGTTACAATGACGGTGATTGCTCCCAAAACAATCGACAAGATGCTCTTGCCGACGCTGCGGGACGCCGGAACTGAGGAATTCGAAGCCATGTTGGGTGCCGGTTGAGTCCGTCAAACAAGGTTGCAGTGGGGTCGACAAAGGGCCGTCAGGCGACGGAGACGGAGTCCAAAGTGTCACACTCCGTCGGCAGCCCGCTGGAGAGTTTCGATATCGAGCTTTGACATCGTCAGCATGGCCTGCATCGCCCGTTGTGATTTTGCCAGGTCGGGGTTCCCGAGCAGAATTCCCAAGCCTTTGGGAATAATCTGCCACGACAATCCAAACCGATCTTTCAGCCAGCCACACCGACCCGCGGTCCCCCCGGCGCAAAGTGCCTCCCACAACTCATCAATTTCCGCTTGGGTTTCACAATCCACCGACATCGAAAACGCTTCGGTGAGCTGGTAGACGGGGCCGCCATTCAAGTCCGCCGGTGCCATAACGCGTCACCCCCGTGATTTGCGAATCCGCGAACAGGGAAACGTAAAGGTTCGCCGCCTCTTCGGCTTGATGGTCAAACCAAAGAAACGGCGTGATCTTCTGACGGACAGGCATCGACTTCAATCCTTGCCGGGACGGGAACGGAAAACCGAAGCGGATCTGCGACCGCGCACCAATCAGCACATCGCCTTGTTCATTGCGGCTTGCATTTCAGCGGGCGTCAGACTGCGAATCGGGGTCGCGACGGACCAGCGATGTCCAAACGGATCCTCAAGTTGGCCGTATCGATCGCCCCAGAACATGTCGGCGACCGGCATGACCACCTTCGCACCGGCGGCGACCGCCCGGGCGACCGTGGCGTCAACATCCTTGGAAACCAGATGAATCACCACGGGCGATCCCTTGAGCGATTTCGGCCCCAGACTTCCATAATCGGGGTACTCGTCGGCCACCATCAACATCGAGTCGCCAATCTTGAGGCCCGCATGCGCAATTTTTCCAGACGGATCGACCAACCGCAGTAATTCCACCGCGTCGAACGCCGTTTTGTAGAATTCGATCGCGTCGGCGGCCCCGGCACAGATCAAATGGGCCGTCACCGTACTCATTTTCTCCAGTGGGGAAGTCTCGGGTTTGTCAGACATCTTAAGGGGTTCCAGGGATTGCGAATGGACGTGGGACGAGGAATGAACCGCGAGAGCAACGGCTATCAAAGACCGCCATCGGATTCTTACCCATTTGTCGATTGGCGTCACGTCAATTCGACACCGAAATTGTGTGATTTGAGAATGACAAAAAACCGACGATCAATCCGCGACCCTATCCAGTTCCGCGATTCTCGCACGCAAGAACCGCCGCTCTGGCTCCTGACGCGCCCTCGCCAGAGCCAACTCGTACGCCCCCCGCGCCTCGACGACATTTCCCAACCTGCGGAAGAGATCGGCCCGGGCGGCGTAAATCAGGTGATAGTCGGCCAACTCGCCGCGATCGACAATGTCGTCAATCAGTTGCAGTCCTGCGGCAGGACCGTCGCGCATTGCGACACCGACCGCTCGATTCAACTCCACGACCGGCGTCGGATGGACCGACAGTAACGCGTCATAGAGCGCCACGATCTGCCCCCAATCGGTCGCTGGGGCCGCCGGTGCGGTCGCATGGACGGCAGCGATGGCAGCCTGCAGGCTGTACGCGCCAAACCGCCGGGTCGACAATGCCCGATGCACCAACGCCACCCCCTCCTGGATCAGTGCCTGGTCCCATCGGCTGCGGTCCTGATCCTCGAGAAGCACGAGATCTCCTTCGGGAGTCGTGCGACTCGCACGCCGCGATTCCTGCAGCAGCATCAACGCCAACAGCCCGATCGCTTCCGGATCCGCCATGAGTTCGACGACCAGCCGCCCCAATCGAATCGCCTCCCCTGATAAATCGCTCCGTGTGACAGCCTCTCCCGACGATGCCGAATAGCCCTCGTTGAACACCAGATAAATCACTCTCAACACCGAATCGAGCCGATACCGCATGTCGTCCGCCGAGGGAATCACAAACGGAATCCCGGCGTCGCGGATCTTCGCCTTTCCCCGCACGATGCGCTGCGCCATGGTGCTTGACGATGTCAAAAACGCGCTCGCGATTTCCTCGGTCTTCAATCCGCACACCTCACGCAAAGTGAGTGCGATTTGAACATTGGGTTCGATCGCCGGGTGGCAGCAGGTGAAAATCAGCCGCAATCGATCGTCGACGATCTCGTCGTCAATACGCGCCGCATTGGCAGCCGCGACTTCCACGTGACGATTCAAAAGTTCCGCTTTGATCTCCTCAAATCGTCCTTGGCGACGGAGCGCGTCTATGGTTTTGAAGCGTCCGGTCGAAACGAGCCAGGCACGCGGATTCGCCGGCACACCTTCCAAAGGCCACTTTTCCGCTGCCGAGAGAAACGCTTCATGCAACGCCTCTTCTGCGAGATCAAAGTCCCCCAGCAATCGTATCAACGTCGCGAGAACGCGCCGCGATTCCGAGCGATACACCTCGTCGATCCGTGCCGCCAGACTCAAGGCGAATCACTCCGGCTGGATTGACTCGCGTCGGTCGACGGATCGCCGCACTCCGCCGGTGGCAGCGGGGTGGCCCCCGGTGCGGGCTTGCCTTTTCCGGCGCGAATGTACTCCCCGCGCTGCCGGGCGTAGTCGGCGGCACTCAACCCTTCCGTGGTCGCGGTCCCGGCCAGAGAATCTTCGAAATACCGCTTCAAGTACGGCACACACCAGCCGCATCCGGTCCCCGCCCCGCCGCATTCGCTCAACTGACTCGCGCGCCGCAAACGGTGCAGCCGCAGGTAATTCTGGATCTTCCGCTTCGAAATGTGGAAGCAATAACAGATCGTGTCTTCAGATTCCAAACTGGTTGCCTTCGCTGCTTAGGGCTTCGATGTGATTGCGATGTGGTCCGCTTCGACATGATACGCCAAACCGGTCGAGGAGAGGATCCCGTCGAGAATTCCCGCGACAGTCGTCTTGCGCAGCGACAACGTCACTTTCCCATCCAGCGCCTCCGCCGCTGGTCCCAGCCCCTCGCGATCGTAGCGAATGGGGACTCCCAGCATCTCCTCGACTCCCAATAGAGCCACGGACCGCTTTTTCGACGCCTGCTCGAATCGCAGGATGGGAACCGCCAGCGCTTCGGTAATATCGATCTTCCGCTCGGGCGGAGCCTCTTCTTCGTCCACTGTTGGCGCAGGCAGGTCGGATCGCTCTTCCTTGTCAGCCATTTCCACGTCCGTGTCCGCTTTGTGCGGAACCTCCTCCGCCACGTCCGCCGATGGTTCATTCGCTGTGCCATCCTCGCCAACGGATTCGATCGGCGGCCCCGCCGGAGTGGTTGTCGCCTCGTCAGCGATCGCCACCAGCCGCCGAAACACGGCGGGGTCAATGTCGGCGGAAATGCGATCGACCCGGCCGTCCGCCATCAGAACGAACATGCCGTCGGCGTCCCCCGTTCCGAATCCATCGGGGCCACCCACAATCGGGTTGCCAGTGACCGCGCGCACGGTCGCTGGTCCCGCCGCTGCCCAGGCCCCCAGGTGACGGGTGACGCCGCAGACCAGAATGGTCTGTGACAAGCCATCTCGCACGTCGGTCAGTTTGATACCACGATCAAGCGGGAACATCCCGACAATCTCGGGCGGAGCGTTGGCACGTAACGCCTCGGGTCCAATGCCGGCCAGACCGACAAAATGCGTCGCCGGGTAGCCATCTTCCCCCGCCAGTTCCACAATCTGCGGATTCTGAAATTCCACGATCCGCCTTCGCACAAATCGGTCGTTGAGTGGGTCGTTCCAGGGACGGTCAAACTTCGCATGGGGCGCGTCGGCTTCCCCGTCTCGCAAACCGTCGAGTGTCGCCAGCCAACTGAATCGCTGAGGAATGGGAAGGTCACCGGTCGAAAACGCACCGGCGGGGAATTCGGACCGCGACTCGGCGTATTGATCGAGTCGGTCACCCAGGTGTTCGAGTCGACGATCAACCGCATCGTTCGCGATATCCCCCCCCTGCCCTCCTTCGACCGGTGGCGCGTCGGCGGGGACGACCGGGTCCCCTTCCTGGTTCTTGCCGTTCTCCTCCGCGACCGGGGGATCCTCGCCATTTTCTGACGGTTCCAACACCACGCGGGCCGCGATGGCGATCAAAACCAGCGCGGTCACCGTCGCCAGAATCACAACGATCCGGAATGGGGAGATTGACGCGAGCGAAGCGCGGGCCGAAGAACGCGTCGCCGCTGATCCAGAGCGGGATTCGGTTTGCTGGGGAGCCCGGTCTGTAGGAATCGACGGGGAAGGAACCGCATCCCGCCGCTTTCCACCGGACTTCTTTTTCGCGGAGTCCGAAACAGGGGAACTCACGGCACCAGGCGTTGCCACGACCACCGGCGTGACCTGAATCTCGTCACTTTCCCCAACGGAATGGAAATGCAGCAACTGCTGGCATTCTGGACAGGGTAACTGTCGGTCAAGTCGGCGCTGCGGCTGAATTTTCAAGCGTGCCCCGCAACCAGGGCAGAAAAAATGCTGCGAGTGAGCCGACATGGCGGGTCGCTACTGGGGCTTCAAGGGAAAAATCGGGCGTTTCTGTTCTTCCGCCACAACCTGCGACGTCACCACGACTTCGTTTTTGGCCTCATCAATCCAAATGCACAACTCGCGTTCTTTCAGTTTCTCAACCAGCATTTCGTGCAGAATCAAGTTCACCGGACGGTTTTCGTACTTCATGTCCTGACGCATGTTCTGCGTCACACCCACCCGTTGCATTCCGGGTCCGTCGGTGCGGAACTTGACTCCAATCTCTCCCCCGATGAATTCCAAAGTCTTGAACAAGAACTCGTTCTTGAATTCGACGTTGATTGGCTTTTTGAGACGGTCGGCGATCGAAAGATTCGACTGCGGCAAACTCTCCGTGGGGACCGCCGGGGCGTTCGCTTTGCCAAAACTGGGACGGGTTGTGTAGTCCCAGGCGAGCAGTGTCCCCGCCGCCAGATTCGGGGCGGCGACCGCCGGGAGTTCCAGCGTGAAGGTGACGGTCCGCCCTGTGTGCGTCTCTTCCAGCGACTGTTCAATCACCTTGGTCATGACCGGGAACCGGCCGACCAGCTTCGTGTGTCCAACCGTTTCGGGGCGCGTTTTGTAGACGAGGTCGAGCATGTCGTTGGGCCAGGTCGCGAGCTTTTTCTTGAGATCTTTCGCTAGATTCGCCGGCGATCGGGTGGTCAGATTTCGGACCATCAAATCGCTGTAGAAATTCGTCCCCTCCTCCGCGTCTCCCAGTTGAAAACTCCAGCACACCGATTCGACATCGTCGCCGAAGAAGTCGACAATTCCCCGCAGCAGTTTCTGGGCGTTGGGCCTGCGGTAACCGGCTGCCGCGATGCGCTTCTCGAGTTCGGCCACCAGCGTGAATTGTCGGGACGCGTCGCTGCGCGAAAGCAAGGTTTCCAGCCCTTCGCTCGCGTCCAATGGCCGCTCCGCAGCTTCTAGAAACGTCTCCTTCATCTCCTTCGGTGCCGACGCGAACGTTCGGCTGTCCTGGATCAGGAACACCCGCTGCGGACCCACAAAGTGCGGCCGGGGGAGATCGATCAGCTCGCCATTGATTCGCGTGATGAGGTCGGAACGTTTGAAGTCGGCCACGGTCCGGACCACAACCGACACCTCGAACGCTTCGCGACTGACGGGAATGAACGCCAGAACCACCGACTCCAGATCCTGCGGCTTGAACAGACACAACTCCGTCAATTTCTTTTCGATCTCGGGTGCCAGCGGCCCCAAGCAACTGAGAAACTCCTCGGTGGAATCGTTCGCCTTCCACAATTCCGCCGGCCGCAGGTGGATCACCAGACGCGCCCCCAGAGGGATCGCTCGCAAAGAGATCGCCTTCCCCTTGGTCGGATTGCCATAGTGTGGGAATCCCCCCTCCATCACGACTGCGGGGCGCGACTCGGTCTTTGCCAGCTTCGTATCAGCCGCCGCCGCTGGCTTCGACTTTCGCTGGGGGGCAGGCTTGTGATTCGACCACCAGGCGGATCCCCCACCGCCAGCGATCAGCAACGACGCCACCACAATCCAACCGATCACCCCCCCTGCCCCGCGCCGGCGACGTCGCTTCGCAGTTGCCGCCGGTACCGCGACCGCAGGCACGACACTTTCCGAAGGGGGAAGGAAATCGAACGGCTGGTCCGCCTGTGGCACCGCACTCCGGGGCGGAGGCGAGACCGGCGCAGGCGAGA
This sequence comes from Planctomycetota bacterium, assembly GCA_026692825.1. Lineage (GTDB taxonomy): Bacteria > Planctomycetota > Planctomycetia > Planctomycetales > Planctomycetaceae > UBA10511. The sequence continues at coordinate 7,205 of JAPLOC010000740.1, forward strand.
CCGGCGCAGGCGAGACCGGCGCAGGCCGCGCTGCTGATGGCGTTCCGGCGGCAGGAGCGGCAACCCCCCCCGTGCGTTCCGCGACCAGGTCCGGCTCCCGTGCTTCCTGAAACGTGATGTTTTCGGGCGGCAACTGCAGCAGGAATTTGTGCTGACAACGAGGACACTTTCCCTTTTTGCCCAGAAGGCTTTTATCAGGAATTGTCAGCAATTTCCCGCACTGCGGGCAAGGGACGTCGAGGCGGGACATGCCAGAACGGTTCCAGCGTGGAAACGGGTCGGTACGGGAAACGCAACGTCCTCCATCCTACGGCGCGACGTCGCAATTTCCCAGTGGACTCGTCGGCTCACTTCTTCTCAAAATCGCCGGCGATCGCGATGTAGAGCTTTTTCAAATCGATGCGTTTCTTGAGAGTGGCCTTCACGTCATCGGCCGTCAGCGCCTCGACTTTCGCCTCCAGTTCGGCCTGATGGCGCATCGTGCGATTCGCCACCAGGTTGACTCCCAGTTCCTCTGCCAGCGCCAAGTCTGCGGAACGCGCAAGCTGCTGTTCCTGCAACCACCCGCGTTTGGCCGCCTCCAACTCTTCCTCTGCGACTCCGTCCGCGAGCAATTTCGCAATCTCTTCACCAATCGCCGCCTGAACTTTTGGCGTGTTGCCGGGATTGCTGATCGCGAAGATGAAGAACACGCTGTAGGGGTCGACCGCTGATGGTTGCAGTGCCGAAGCGACGCCATACGACAACCCTTCTTTTTGACGCACGCGGTCGGCCAACCTTGACGACAGCCCTCCGCCACCCAGCACGAAATTCCCCAGTTCCAGGGCTGCGTAGTCGGGGTCGCTATCTCCCAGCGGAAGCAGTTGGCTGGCGATGTAGATGGCGTTTTCCTTGTCGGGAGTCAGAATCCTCTCAACGCCTCCCGCGAGTCCCTTGGGAACCGATTTCGCGATCCGTTCGAATTTCTCATTCGACTTCCAACCGTCCAGCAGGCTTTCCACCCGTGGCAACACTTCCTGCCGGTCGAAATCCCCCACAACGGTCAATTCACCCCGGGTTCCCCCCAGGAAATTCTCGTACAGTTTCGAAACCGATTCGACTGAGATCGACTTTAGCGACTCGATCTCTTCGGGTAGCGTCGGCACATACCGGGGATCTCCCTTCGCATACGGTGCCAGGTGTCGGCGGACCGCGTTCATCGCCAGCATTTGGGGGTCTTTCGAGCCTTCTTCAAGTTGCGCCAGTTTCGACTGTTTGAGCAGGTCGAATTCGTCGGCGGGCAACGACGGTTCACGCAACATCTGCCGCAAAAGGTTCAGAACCTCGGGCAACGACTGGTTGCGGGCCTGAATTGTGATCACGACCTCACCCGGCTTACCGGTCACCGACAATTCGGCACGCAGGCGATCGAGTTCATCCTCGATCTGTTGCCGGCTCAGACTTTTTGTCCCCCGGGTCAGCATCTCGGGCAGCAGATCGGCCGCCAGCCGCATCCCCTTCAGGCTCTCTGCGGTTCCATACCGCAACACCAGCCGCAGCGAAACGGAATTCCCGCGAGTCTTCTTCGCCAACAGCGCCCCCTTGACCCCGGACCGCAATTCCAGCCGCTCCGTCCGATCATCAATGTTCGCGGGGGACGTGTCGAACCGCTCACCCGCAGCGACGTCTTCCCGGCCTCGATATCCTTGCAGCGACTCCTTCAGATTCGTCAGTTGGGGGACGGTCGTCCGGTCGGGAGTTTGCGTCGGCTCAAAAATCCCCACCGTTCGATTGTCGGCCTTCAGGTACTTTTTGGCGGCGGCCGAGACCTGTTCGGCAGTCACCATTTCCAATCGATCCCGATGCAGAAAATAGAGCCTCCAGTCCCCTTGGGCGGCCCATTCGCTGAGTTGAATCGCCAGTTGCGAACTGTCGGCCGCCAGCAGCTCCCGCTCTTTCAGCATCGCGGACCGTACCCGATCGACTTCCTCGGCCGCCACGCCGCCG
>JAPLOC010000741.1:0-8836 GCA_026692825.1 Planctomycetota bacterium
GCTCAAGGCGGATGGGGCCGACGCCAACACCCGCCGCCATCCAGATTTCGCATAACCCCATCTGACTCGAGCGCAATGTCTCGATTTCGGCCGCGTGGAGTTTTTATTGCCACTGGAGAAGGACCGATTTGTCGCCGCCGCCCACTACTCCTTGCGAGCCTCTGGAGTATCGCCGGGGTGCGGATGGTTGTGCCGCGGGCGGACTCCTTCAATCGTTTCCATGTTGATATTTGGACCATCGGTATGGTCGTGGCTGTGGGCAGGCTCCAGGAACCCAATCGCCCAGGCGAGCACAACGCCCGCAACCAGCGTCGCCGACAGTCCCAACCGATCGTGCGAGTGCATCTCGATTTCCGGGAGCAGATCGCTGAGGGCGATACAGATAAAGACCCCAGCGGCGGCCGACATGGCAGCGGAAACAAACGCCGCGTGATGACCGCTGAATCGGGTGACGCCATAGTGAAACAGAACCACACCCAGCGGGCACATCAGTGCGTAGCCGGCGTTGACGATCAACTGCGCCCGCCGCGACCATCCGCGACTGGCCATCAATGTGGTGATCGAAAGCGAGTCAAGGGGCTTGTGCAGGGCGACGCCAAGGAACGTGCCAATTCCCAACAGGAACGTTTTGTCGAAGTGCATCCCCTCGTGCGAGGCGTCGGCTTCCACATGGGCAGCGAGCGCGATTCCGTCGAGCAATGTGTGAATCGACAGGCCAATCAGAATTCCGAACCAGCTCGCGCTGCGGAACGGGGCGTGATCGTGGCCATGCGCATGGGAATGAGCGCAATCGTGGTCGTGGGAATGGTCGTGATCGTGGCTGTGGTCATGGTCATGCCCCTTCGGTTCTCCCCCGGTTTCGTCGAACTCGCTGGGGCTGCCGACGTGAGCGTGAAAGTGGAACCAGCGCATCAAAAAGAAGGTGAGAACCATTCCTCCCAACAGCCAGCGGGTACACCAATCGAGTCCCAAGCCTCCGTCACGGGCGATCCCGTATCCGTGCGGCAATTGATGCAGCACGCCCACCCCCAGCATCAGCCCCCCCACCAGGCTGATCAGAAACTGCATCCGCCGGTGCGTCAGCTTCATCAACGAGGGAATGTAGCCCCCCACGAGTGAGGAACACATGATCAACACACACTGCGCGACCAGCACCCACACGGTCGAGATCTGAGCCGAGCCGCCGTCTGCGTCGGCTGCGAGACTCAGTGCGGAGAGCCGCCAACCCACTACGAACTCAGGCATTGAAAGTTCCGAAGGACGAACGCGAAGAACCGTGTTGATGCAAACAGATGGTAAATGAAGTCAAGTTACAACTCAATCGACACGCGATGTCTCGTTACATCCAGTCGGCGATCGTCCGTTGCATTCTGCGAAGCAGATGGGTGGCGATCCATGACAACACAATCGCCCATCCACACGAAACTGCGACACAGGTCAGTACCCCCCCGTCCAGCCAGCCCGGCCAGACGGGCATCAACGCTTTGCGGTACAATTCAAACACCCCAGTCAACGGGTTCAGCCAAAGCAGCGGGGCGAACCTGCCGGCGGCGATCCGGGGATAGAACACCGGTGTCGCGTAGAACCAGGGAAGCAACAGCGCCTGAACCAGAAAAAAAGTGTCCGTGAACCGCACGCACGACAATGCGGCGATCACCGCCATCGCCCCGAGAATCACCGTCTGGAGCGCGATCGCCACCGGAAGAAGCAGAATCCAACCAGTCGGCCACACCTGGTAATAAACATAGAGCGGTATCAGGAGGGGAAGGGTACAGATCAGGTTGACCAGATGAGCCGCGACGACCCCAAGGGGCAAAACCTCACGCGGAAAGCCCGCCAGCAACACCAGCTTTCGGCTATTCGGAAATGAAGGGGTCGCACTGCTGAACGCGACGGAGGCGAAATGCCAGGGAAACAAGCCCGAGAGCAAGAACAACGGATACGGGGATGTTTCAGGGAACCGCTCGCGATCCAGCGGAACGACGTAGCCGAAGACGGCGAGCAGCACGGCCATCAACATGAGGGGCTGCACCACCGCCCACGCGTAGCCAAGTTTCGCACTGCGGTAACGGATGTTCCATTCTTTGCGGGCCAGGAGCGCGATCAGTTCGAACCGCCGAACGATTGGCGTGGAATCCGCCGCCTCTGCCGGAACCCTCGATCTGGCGATGGTCGTTGAGGAAGTCATGCGAGGATTTTCCCTCGCGGCACCGGCGGCCGTCAATCTCGCGAACCAAATGGCGTTCCTACGACGCCGCGGTCTGGACGTCTTCGGCAGAGTTCAGTGGAGACAGATTGAAACGCCGTATCGGAAACAACTGCTCGCGCGACGTTATTCTCCGCTCGGTCCGCGTTGAGACATTTTGATGGATACGCTCCCATCCGGAAGCGGAAGTTTGTTACCGCTTCGGGGTGGGAGCGTATCGGCTTCAGTCTTGCTCTTCCCGCCGGGGCTGGAATAACCACTCGGTCTCCCCTGACACCACCGGACTCGCTCGCAAATTGACCCAAGTCACACGCGGAACGCGGACGACCGCTTGAGGAAAGTACCCGTCGACCAGACCCGCGTCGGACGCGTTCTGAAGCGTCGTCGCTGGCGGGAGGGACGTCGATTTCAACAAGACCAACTCGTCGGCCGACACTACATCGGCGATCCAAGCCGCGATCGAATCGGTGGTGACCTGCCAATTGTGCGGCAGTTCCGGCGCACCGGTCTTCTCTCCCCACCGAACGAAGCAACTGGCGCACACGATCGCCGGCACCCGTTCATTGGCGGCGGAAACCACTTGAGTGAGGCTGCGTACGGGACGCAGCGCCGGCCACAGGGTTTGCAATAGTTGCTCGTTGAGCGCGAGCGACTCCAGTGCCAACCAATGAGCCCGTTCTTCTCCCAAATGAAAGACCTCGTCCCAGCGGCGCACCACGTCGGCGGTTTCGCCCCCCCCCACCACGAGCAACGTGGCCGCGTCGGGGCGTCGGCTACACAACCAGTCGAGAGCGTCTGGCAACCCCGACCAGTCGAGCAGGCTCCCTCCCAGCTTGTAGACGACTAATGGGCAATTCAAACTCGACATGCTGCGGATCCCGTGGGTTTGTCGTTATTCGACCGCAGTTCCACCATGCGAGCCCAAAACGGGACTAGGCCGCGACCCGTTGTCGAATTGGGGATGCCTGAGAGACAGACTCGTTGTCCCATTCCAGCACGGGGCGGACGACGCCAGGGAACGGGCCGGCGTACGGGCCACGCGCCGAGTCACCGTCGAGCGAGTCAATCACCTCGAACGCGACCGCGTCGGGCGCGTGAAAATGAACCGCGACCGGATCGAGCGTACTGAGTGAGACCCCGACCGTCAGCGTCCCTTCCGCAAGTGAATTCGCGGGGATCCAGGCGGTGCTGCGATACCGACCAGCAGGTCGCGGCTGGCTGTTTTCCCGCCAACCCAGCACGGTGAACAGCGACACTCCGTCTCCATTCGAAACGTGAATGTTCGGGACAAGTCGCTGGCCCCCCGTCAGTACGTCGTATTCCAGTTCGACACCGACCGGTCGGCGGATGTCGGCGCTTTGAATTGTTTCGCCGGACTCGTCGCGGACACGGACGGAATTCAATCGCGCGACACTCCCCCCGGGAGCGTTGGCTGGCAGCCACGTGCGGAACGCCGGTCCATGTTCGCCGGCGGACATGTACGCACGAACGATCTCCTCGATCTCACCGCTGGCGGCCACCGTCCCCTGCGACATGAGAATTCCCCGGTTGCAGAGCCGGGTCACCGCCTGCATGCTGTGACTGACAAACAACACGGTCCGCCCCCCTTGGGCGACCTCGCCGATCCGTCCCAGGCACTTTTTCTGAAACGTGGCGTCCCCCACCGCCAGCACTTCATCAATGATCAGAATCTCGGGATCGAGGTGGGCGGCGACCGCGAACGCCAGTCGCATGTGCATTCCCGAGGAGTAGCGTTTGACCGGAGTGTCGAGGAATTTTTCGACTTCCGAAAACGCCACGATTTCGTCGAACTTCTTTCGAATCTCGGCACGGCGCATTCCCAGAATCGCGCCGTTGAGATAGATGTTCTCGCGACCGGTCAGTTCCGGATGGAAGCCCGTCCCAACCTCCAGCAGACTGGCGACCCGGCCGTTGATTTCCACCCGCCCTTCGGTCGGCTCGGTGATCTGCGAAAGGATCTTGAGCAGTGTGCTTTTGCCCGCGCCGTTGCGACCAATGATGCCGACCACATCCCCTGGCTGGACATCGAAAGAAACGTCTTTCAGTGCCCAGAACGCGTTCTGTTCCGACGGACTCCCCGAGAGTTCGCGAAATCGGCGAAAGGGGTTTGAGAGCAGGCCGACCAGTGCTTCGCGAAAGGTGGTGTAGCCGTTCTCCCGGCTGCCGATCTGGTAGCGTTTCCCCAGGTTGTTTACGCGAATCGCTGGCTGAGTCATATCGGTCGAGTCACTACACAATGTCCGCGAAACGCCGTTCCAGCCGACGGAAGTACAAGAGTCCCAATCCCAAACAGCCCAGCGTCACGAGCCACGAGACTCCGATGCAACCCCAGGCGAACGGCTCCCCCAGCAGTGCCGAGCGGAATCCGCTGATCATGCCGACCATGGGGTTCAACGAGTACAGCAGGCGATACTCAGCAGGCACGATGGACAGGGGGTACGCAACCGGACTGGCAAACATCCAGATCTGCAGCAGAAATGTCATCACGTAACGGAAGTCGCGGTATTCAATCACCAGAGCGGCCAACAGGGTTCCCACACCAATCGCGGCGAGAATGGTCCCCGCCAAAAACAGGGGAAGTGTGAGGAAGTGCGGACTGATCGACACCCCGCAATACGCCATCAATCCCAGCATGACGATCAGCGAGACTGCGAAGTCGACGATCGCGCTTCCCACGGAGGAAATGGGAATGATGAGTCGGGGGAAATAGACTTTGCTGATCAGATTCCCACCAGCGACCAGACTCTGCCCCGCCTGTCCAACCGCGGTCGAGAAGAGTTGCCAGGGGAGCAGGGCCGCGAAGACGAACAACGGGTAATCCCCGGTGACGTTGCGCGACATCCCCCCCAGTCGGCCGAAAAACAGGGTGAAGACCAGCATGGTCAACAACGGCTGCAACACAGCCCACAGCGCCCCCAGTACCGTCTGCTTGTAGCGAATCTGAACATCTCGCCACACCAGCAGCCCCAGCAGTTCGCGATAACGCCACAACGCGTGCCAGTCGACCATCCGCCAACCGGGGCGGGGCTCGATGATGATCCGCGTCATGAGTGAATCCTTTCTCGTCATGGGGGGGCGGACGGTACTGGATCAGCCGACAGGTGTCAATCAGACTTTGGGAGAGTAAACGCCGTTGAATGCGACGCCGATCCACCTGCGGCTGCGGTCAGATGAAGAATCTTCAGAAACACTTTGTGGCCGACAACCGGGGCAGCATTGCGTGAAAACAAAAAAGCCACAACTCGTGATGAGTTATGGCTTTCGGGAGTGGACAGAGCCGGGATCGAACCGGCGACACCAGGATTTTCAGTCCCGCGATAGCGGTGGCAAGGGTCAAATGGGCGGCCAGGGCCGCGTCACTGTCGGACGGCTTTCTCCCTGATTGTCCCACTTCGAATCCAGCAGTATCACGCGCGTAATGACCCGATTTTTTGGAATCCGAAAATCGGGCCGTCTTTTTGTATTGACATTGTGTCCGCATGCCGACATAATGATACCATACGGGTCGCACAACGCAGACCCGAGGAAACGAAAGGGACTGAGATGAAAACCTGGCTGGAAGTGAAGATCGACGGGAAGTGGTCGAAGGTGGACATGGACTTCACCTGGTTCGAAAAAGACGCCGAGCAGATGGCGGCGAGCGAACGGGCGAACGGTAAAGAAGCCCGGGTGGTGAGAGAGTAGGGCACAGCGGGAAGCCGGGGGCGACGAGAGTCGCCCCCGGTGATCCGAGCCGGCCTGGTTTCCGTTCTTGCGAATCCCGACCAAAAGGGAATTGACGCTCAGTCGCGTCGGAAACATCTTTCCCCCGGAACTCTGAGGTTGCTATGAGACACTACCTGTACGTCGACGATGGTCGGGATACTGCGACACTCTACAGCGAGAGTGACGACTCGCATTCCATTCTTTCGCTGCGCGATCCCGATGGCGAGCCGGACGGCGTGGTCGGGCTGCTCGATCGAGTCCCGGCGGAGGCTCGCGAGATCAGCGAGGCGGAGGCCGATCGAGTCACTGAGCTGTACTATTTACTGCACGAGTCGGCACAGCTCGCGGCGACTGCACTGGCTGAATCGTGCATCGACTCCTATCGCGATCAGAACGACGGGGCCGCCCCAGCCGGCGAATGGGTCGAAGGTATGGCAACGTCCGGGATGTCCTACAAGGACACTCTTACCGTCGATCTGGTCCCATCGAAGATAAGCGCGGCCTGCTGGCTGGACATTGTGGAGACGCTCGCGAAGCGGATCTGGGACGAAGCGCGGGACTAGGGTTGTGGTGGATCGCCGCCCCGCGCTTCGCGGGGCGGCTTGGGTTTTCGAACGACAAAAAGGGGATACCATGGTGCGACATTCACGGTGGTGGGTTGGTGTGGCGGTGGTGGCGACGGGGAGTGTGGCGGGGTGGTGGGTCGGGAGTCGACCGCAGCTCGAACGGCTCGGAGAGGTGTTTGAGGATCCCGCGCCGAAACTGCTCGGCCAGGCGATTGTCGCGCACGGCGAGGCGCTGTACGAGTATCAGGCCGCGTCGCGGGCTTCTGTTCTGGTCGAATCGGCCCGCAAACGGGCGATCGCGGATGCCGCGTTGGACGATGCGTTTTTGCATCTCGAGATGCGCGATCGGTCCCAGGTGGGGACCGCCGAATACGAGGCCCATCACCGTGCGACGATCCGCGGGTCGCTGGAGACGATTCGCCAGGCGGCGGAATGGGTGCAGTCCACGCGGGCGGAATGTCCGCCCGAACGGTAAGATCCCGTGACTATGCCGCTCTCGCACCACTACGTCACGCTTGTGCTGATCTCGCCGACCGGCGAACGTCGAGCGTCGCCGGTCCCGACCCTTGTTGACAGTCAGGGAGTCGTCGCAAAATGGATCGTCGATTTCGGTGTGCTTCTGGCCGAGATCGCTCCGGGGTGGAGAGTCGAAGCGGAGTACTCAGAGCGGGAGGCGGCCGAGCAATTGCTCGACACCGTGGAGGCCGCAGCGGCAATTGGGATCACCCCCCGAACTGTGCTGCGGAGGGCGGCGGCTGCCGGCGTCGGGATCCGCAAGGGGCGGGATCTCTTGCTGACGCCGGCGGACGTTGAGCTGATCCGCCACGCCGCGCGGCGACCCGGGCAATACGACCGAGCTGCCGCGAAGAAGCGGGCCCCACGTCAGGCGAAGCGTCAGCCGCGCAAGGGACAGTGATTGCCGAGCATCTTGTTCATCCTCTTCATCCCTTTCATCCTGTTCCCCTTTTCCGTCCGTCCGTCCCTCAAATCGGCATCCTGCGCCCCAGCCACACGACCAGAGCAGGCCGGTCAAAGCGGCCGGGGAATAGAGTCGCAGGTGCTGTGGTTCGTACAAGATTTGGTCGTCCTGCGGTTGTGGCACTGGTGTCTGCACCTGGATCCACCCCCCCGGCAATGTGAGACAGTGAAGCCGTTGCAGCAGCTCGGCCGGTTTCGGCACGTGCTCGATCACCTCGCGAAGCATGACGACACCGACCAGCGATATCCAGGGGAGAGCGTCGGCGACGATGACCGCCGAATACGAGGCCCATCACCGTGCGACGATCCGCGGGTCGCTGGAGACGATTCGCCAGGCGGCGGAATGGGTGGGTACCGGCAGCCGGGCAATCCAGTCGAGATTGGTTTTCATATCCCGCCGCATGCCGTCGGCGTCGAGCGGGCCGTGCTCGCGGTGATTCGCGAGGCGGGCCGCGAACCCGCGATCGTATTGCGTCGCGTCGAACTCCCACGGCGCGGAATCTGAACCGCATGTGTCACATCGAACCCATCGCAGCCAGAGCGGGCGGGTCAACGCACTGCCACAGACGCAACAGACCTTGCAGCTCTCCATCGTTCTTTCTCCGGGTCAGGGGTCTCGTTCGCCAGCCCGACGAATTGCGCGCGGGGGCGTTTGGGTTGCCAGTCAATCGGCTCCCACCAGTAGACCGCCAGCGACCGCCGCGGGATCGGTCCGCAGATCGGACCGGGGACGCCGTGGTACGAATCGTCCGTGCAGTCGAACCAGACGACGCGGCCGGCCCGGGGAGTGATCCGCTCACAGCGGCCCGACAGGTCGGGATCGTACAGACACAGGTCGCCCCCCCAGTCCGATTCGAAATCGTCCAGGAACAAAATCGCGTTGCGGGCGCGGCGGAATTTGGTGATTGGGTGCTGGTCGCAATCGAGGTGCGGATCGAGGCGGCCGCCGACTGGCATGTGGTGGAGGCCTGCGCCGTGCAGGTACTGATCGGTTTGGAGCGTGGCAGGGCACATCTGATCCAGCCACTGGAGCGCCCCGAACAGGACGTCAGGGATGCCTCGCGTCAACGCAAACTTGTATTCGCCGAGCGAATCGTAGCGGATCCAGGCGGGCGATTCGTAGGGCCAGGCGTCCTGGTACGCCCTCACGCTGATCGGATTCAGAGCGTCGTCAATCACCTTGTGCATTCGGATATTCTTTCTCGCCAGACCGCGAACGCGGGCCTCACAACGCGGTCCCAGTAGTCGGTCGCATATAAATCCTGGCAGTGATCGAGGAAGAGGCAGGCGGATTCCTCGATCGAGAATTGGACGGCTGGCCACGACTCGACGCCGTACCAGACCTGGTGGATGTGTCCCC